>AASF01001679.1 GCA_000168735.1 Candidatus Endoriftia persephone str. Hot96_1+Hot96_2
GAATTCGCCCTTGATCCTCTTTTCGCCCTTCGCTCAGGCTCTTGGAGGAGGATTCATCGAGATTGTCGCTCAGCGGGCGCCAAGCAGGATGGGATCAGCGGTGTTGACGTTGAGCTTGCTAGCCGTGGGCAGGGTGGTGACGTAGGGTTCCAGCTTGTCGTAGATCTCCGGAGTGACACCCGCAATCAGACGCAGCTCGGTGACCGAGGCCATCTGGCTGTTGGGAGTGCGGTAGGGGGGCTCTCTGCCGAGATATTCATTGTCTTCGGCACCCATCGGGAAAGCTGGGATTGATGTCGGCATCGATCCAGTCGGCAACTGCCTGGGCGATGCCGGGCTCAAGCCCCCAGTGCCTGCAGCAGGCGCTTTGAAGTAGGCGAGTTGACGGGCGAATTCGGTTTTTGAATCCTCGTTGGCTTCGGCCTCCGAGATAGAGGTTGTTGAGGTTGAAGCGCGCCCTGCAGGTCGATGATCTTCGCCTCGATCTGTCCGACGTCGATTGCTGTGGCCGGTAGCTCCTTGGCCCAATCCTCATCCAGACCATCATATTTATCGTGTTTGGCATCCTCCTCCTTGTCACGAATCAGCTGCCCCTTGGCCCAGGCCTCGCTGCCGAGGGTTAAGAAGTAGCGCTGATCGGCGTGTAGTACGTTGGCGGTGCGACGGGTGCTGATCTGCATTTTTTCGGTCATGGCGATGGCGGTGATCGAGGCGAGTGAGACAATCACCAGGGCAGTGATCAGCGCCACTCCACGTTGACTGCGGGGGGGTGCAGGAGTGTGTTGCATCACCGACCCTCCGCTGCTGGTTGCTTCGCCGGTAGTTGTTCTGAGATTCGGAACAGCCGGCGGATCGGGCCCCATGCCTCGAGTTCCAGTTTGAGTTCGATGGCCCGTGGGAGTTCGGGGACGGGCTCCGTTCGGGGCAGGTTGCCGGTGTCGGGCCACTCCGTGTGTAGTTTTAGCTGGTGGTCGAGGAACCTGAGTTCGATCTTCTTGACCCCGGAGAGCAGCTCAGTACGCACCGGCTTGTCCTCCTGGGAGCGGTCCAAGGTCAGCCATCTCAGGCGGTAGAGCTTCTCATCCTCCAGTTGATAGGCGATCCGCTGCAGGCTGCTGCGGGGCAGCTTTAATGGGTTGGCAAAGCCGCCGCGGGGTGAACTCGACCAGGTTGTTTTCGCCGAGCGAACTGCTGCGTAGGGGAGGCTGGGTATCGCCGTGTTGGTCACGGATGCTGCGCGCCACCACCTGTTCCAGGTCCTGACGAATCAGCGCCAGCGCCAGCTGCGCTTTGGAGAGGCGATCCAGGTGGGCGCGGGTCGACTCCTCGATGTTGAGCACGCTCTTGATGCCGCCGTATGCGATGATCGAGACGAAGGAGAAGACGGCGATGGCGATCAGCAGTTCCAACAGGGTGAAGCCGCGCACTGCGGTTGTCTGGGGCCGGGGGGGCATCTCTGTAGGCTATTCCGGTTGCCCTAGAAAAC
>AASF01001678.1 GCA_000168735.1 Candidatus Endoriftia persephone str. Hot96_1+Hot96_2
CCTTGATCAACAGACGGTCGAGCAGATTTGAGATCGACTGGGTTGCCGAACGGCCGCGTTCCAGCAGCCGCCGGACACTCCTTTGCGCCTCCAGCTGCGCCGCATCCTCACGGCAGCTGCGCACCGCCAGATCACGATTACCTTCAAATGCCTGCCGTCGCTCATCGAGCAACGACTGGATGCGCTGGTGCAACTGCGGGGTCTCGAGGATATCCCCCTTCAGGGGCGGCCTCACCGATCTCTCTAAATTGTGCATCGATCTTCTCCGCCCCCGGTCGCCCCTGGGGCCAGCATCCCACTATAGAGGGAGAGCTCGCCAATCACATCGAGCAACCGGCGTGACGGATGCGCAGGATCATCAATCACCTGCGGATTTTCCAGTGCCTGTTTCAGGAACGGCAGCCGCAGCCGGTGGACCAGATCGAGCATCGCCAGGGCCGATGACCCGATCCTCCTCGATCGAAGCAAACAGTTTTTCTGTTGCCTCCACCCTACCCAGCACCTCGGGTTCGATCACTACCCTCCGGCCCCCAACCCTGGGCGACATGGTTGCGGATCTGCTCACCCAGGCTCAGATAGTGGCTGTAGGGAATCTGATCGAGCAGCTGCATGACCTCTTGCTGCCCCACCCGCGGCGCATCCTGCGCCGGTCTTGCACCAGCGATTGTCTGCTTCTGACGCCCCACCATGGAGGAGAGTCGACCAAACAGGGTGCGCCTTTGCCGCTTTCCGACCGATGCCTGTTTGCGGACCTCGCCCAGGTGGGGGGGAATCACTCTCCGGGTTGCAGCTCTGTGTTTCGATGCCCGGTCGCCTTGATCAGCCCGATCCACTCAGCAAACAGCCCCGAAAACTCATCGATCAGGGCGAAGCGGATCGCCTCATAGACGATCCGTTTGGCCATCAACCCAAACCCCAGCTGTTCGAGCTGGGTTTTCATCGTCCAGAGCACAAAATAGGGTGACAGGGGGTTGGTCTCCGGGTTGATCCGCTGGCGCAGCAGGCAGGCCAGGCCGCGCTCCAGCTGGACTCCTTCGGCAGCCAGGTCCACATCCGCCATGCGCGACACTCGCACCACCTCGATCCACTCGTCGAAGTCATCCCGCGCCACCAACGCCATCTCATCCGACTGCTCTGCCGGAGAGCGGACGACAGCGCTATCCGGCACCGATTTCAGCGTCTCAAAGGCCCTCTCCAACTGCTTGAGAAACCCCTGGCTGAGCGACTCGTGATGCCGTTGGATGGCATGCAGCGCATCCAGCAACTCCCGTTCCGGCTCACTGTCGGCGACTGGCTCGCTGGCGCTCTGCAGGTCGCGCTCAACCCGTGTGAGAAAAGCGGGAAACTTGTTACTGAAGTAGTCTCGGGTGAGAGACGCACCACGCTGCAGGGTGCGAATCAGCTTGTGCGCAGGCAGACTGGGGATATCTGGAGAGCCACCAGTCTGCCCAGTTGGCG
>AASF01001677.1 GCA_000168735.1 Candidatus Endoriftia persephone str. Hot96_1+Hot96_2
TCGGGCCTGGGCTTCGGGGGAGGCGAGCCACTCCAGCAGCTTCACCGCTGCGTCGCGGTGCTTGGCATGAAGGGTGATGCCGGCGCCGGAGACGTTGATGTGTACGCCGCTACTCTGCTGGTTGGGCCAGAACAGTGCCAGCTTGATCGATGGATCTTTTTTCTGCAGCCGGCCAAAATAATAGGTGTTGACTATGCCCAGGTCACACTGGCCGGCGAGGATTGCCTGCATCGTCTTGGTGTCGCTGGAGAAGGGCGGCGCGACCAGGTTGGCGACCCCAGCCCGTGACGATCTGCTGCGTTTTCTCCTCCCCCAGGCGGGCGATCATCATCGCCACCAGCGACTGATTGTAGACTTTCTTCGAGGTGCGCAGACAGAGGCGGCCCTTCCATTTGGGATCGGCTAGCGCCGCATAGCTGCTTAGCTCTCCCGGCTGTATCCGCTCGCTGCTGTAGACGATGGTGCGGGCGCGCACCGAGAGGCCGAACCAGCTGTTGTCGGGGGCGCGCAGATGCTCCGGGCACGTTGGCGCTGAGGCTCTGTGAGTCGATAGGGGACAGCACACCCTGTTCGGCCGCCTGCCAGAGATTGCCCGCATCCACCGTGATCAGCAGATCCGCCGGGGTGTTGGCCCCCTCCGCCTTTAGCCGTGCCAGCAGCGGTCCGGCTTTGTCGGTGATGTAACGGATCTTTACTCCGCTCTTTTGCGTGTAGGCGTCGAACAGCGGCTTGATCAAATGCTCCTTGCGGGCCGAGTAGACGACGATCTCATCGTCGGCCTGGGCGGCAGGCAGCAGCATCAGGGTGGCGAGCAGCAGTAGCATCGGTTGGTGCAGATATTTCATGATCGTCTCGAATGGATGTGCAGGGATGTGAGAGTGGCTGATTGGGCAGACGGTGTTCGATGAGGCCGTCTGCCCAGCAGAGGTTGGTGCCAGATTGCCCCGATGCTATCCGGCTAGCGCAACAGGGCCTCGCGCATTAGCCGCCAACGTCTTGTTCTATGGTTCTCTGTGTGCTGTTTTGCCTGGCGGTGGAGTAGCCAGGCGTGGGCTAAGGTGGCAGGTGTTGCAGGGTGGCTGCTCTTGCTGGTTGTTTTGGCGTACATTGTTGATCTCACCAAGTGACCTAAAAATAGACCTTGATGTAAATGTTATTGCAAATCGTTCGTATTTACAAGTGAACCACTCTCACTCTCTTGTTGGTGGGCAAGAAGACGTTATGCCAGTGAAGATGATCCTTGATCAGGGACGGGTGCCGCTGCGGATCTACACCGGATGAGCTGGAGCCCACCGGGCTGCAGCAACTGGGCAAACAATCGCTAGACTCGACCTCGGTGCACCACCATGGTGGGTGGGGATGCCGGATGAGTTCCTGGGCATTGGTGCCACGGGTGGGTGCGGTGATCCCCACAAGGGGGGCGATCATCCCCGCTGCGGTGGGGGTGGATATCGGCTGGTGGCCCAGCTTCCCTAGGTTGGCTCAGAACTCCACTGCCAGATGGACGGTAGCGGTTGTCGGCGGTCTCGCCGTTGCCGCCGTCTGCAGTGTCGTAGTCTTCGGCGAGGGCCTACTTGAAAGCGAGGGTGCTGTTATCGTGGATATTTATGGCCGAGGGCCGCGGTCCACGGGTCTTTGACAGCTCAAGGACTAACGCTTCGACCATCATCGCTGGCCAAATGTATTCTTCGTTAATGCGGGATCTTGCACCTTATCAGGAGCCTGGATATTGGCGAGCCAGTCACGATGAGGCAACGACCGACTGGAAAACCGTACGCGGGAAAACCGTACGCACGGTTTGGAGGTCGGGGAGGCTCCCTAACCCCTATCGTATTATTACATCAGGGTCTGGGCACGGGGCCGGGCAGGTTCTGTGGAATGGTAAAAGGTCCATCTGCCTGTTTGCGGGTTAATGGCAGGATCAGAGGGCCGCGTCTACCGCCCCGTCCTAGGGGCAGCAACCGCAGGGTGACATCCTGATAACCATCGCCATTCACATCGGCATAGTCGATGGCAATCACCCGAAAACCGGAGGCCAACGGATCGGTCTCGCAGTCGAGACCTGTC
>AASF01001676.1 GCA_000168735.1 Candidatus Endoriftia persephone str. Hot96_1+Hot96_2
GCGGCCGCGAATCGCCCTTAGCTTAGCCAGGAGACTGCCTGGCCAAGCCACTCATTGAGCGCATCAGAGGCCATCGGCCGAACCGCGCCAGCCGCTCAAACATCGCCCGCCACCCCACAGATCATCGCAACACCACACCTACCAGCGAAAAATCACCCACTGGGGCACAGCGACATCCCCCGGACTCACGTGTGACGGGAGTCGAACTCCCCATCACCATCCCGGTCGACCATGTAGTAGGGTGCGCCCCGACTGGGGCACCAACTTCAACATGTAGAGTTGGCCGTTGATTCGATACTCCGTGGATCGTTCTATCCTCACGCTTGAGGATAGTGATCTCTGGCTCCAGCGCCTCGCCATCGAGCACCGCCGAGGGGATCTGTGGCGGCACAGGCACAGCCGCCGGCTCTTCGGCAAATGCCGGCGTCAACAACAGACCGCTCAATGACAACAGAAAATAGCTTACCCTACTCATATCCACTCTCCTTGAAAACCCTTATCAGGAGCTCCAGCAACATCTCCTGCTCCGCCGCAGAAGGTTCAAAACCACGATGTTCGTAGTGGGAGAAGATTGCATCCACCACCTCCTGTGGCTCATTACAGGACCTGCAGCAGATCCAGATCCTCCGGATCGATGGTTCCCGCCTCGCACAGGCTGTGGCGAAACCAGTCCAACAGTCCGCTCCAAAACTGACCATCCAACCAGGATGATCGGAATCTCGCGTGTTTTACCAGTCTGCACCAGGGTGAGAATCTCCGCCAGCTCATCAAGGGTGCCAAACCCCCCCGGCAGCACCACATAGGCGGAGGCGTATTTAACAAACATCACCTTGCGCGAGAAAAAGTGGCGGAACTGCAATGAGATATCCTGATAAGGATTGCCCGACTGCTCCTTGGGCAGCTGGATATTCAGCCCGATACTCGGCGACTTGCCCTCATAAGCCCCCTTGTTGGCCGCCTCCATGATGCCGGGACCACCACCGCTGACCACGGAGAAACCACTATCGGAGCAGAGCCGGGCGATCTCCTCTGCCAGCCCATAGTGGGGGTGATCCCTGGGAGTGCGTGCCGAACCGAAAAAGCTGATCGAGGGGCGAATCTGCGCCAGCTGCTCAAATCCCTCGACAAACTCCGCCATAATCTGGAACACCCGCCAGGACTCACGGGTGAGCTGCGGCTCCTTGCCAGGACGAGGGCGCGAACGCCGATCTTTTTGCTGAATACTCATATCCTCTATCTGCCTCGAAGGCCCGATTTGGTGGGCCTCGCATCATAGCAAGCCTGCCCACACACACGAAGCCCGAAACGCGACCAGTTTGGTTGCATTGGCACAGGCGGCTGCGTAATCTGCCCGCTCCGCACACCCGAGCAGAAGCATCGTGACTGACTCCAACCTGATCAAAACCGGCGTCATCGGCCTCGGCACCATGGGCCAGGGCATGGCCGCCAACCTACAGCGCAGCGGCGCCCTGGCCGGCGCCTGGAACCGCACCCGCAGCCGCGCCGAAGCATTTGCCGACGCAACACAACTGCACACTGTTTGATGACCCGACCAGCCTCGCTGCCGGCTGCGAACTGATCAAGGGCGAATTCT
>AASF01001675.1 GCA_000168735.1 Candidatus Endoriftia persephone str. Hot96_1+Hot96_2
TCGCCCTTGATCAGGAGGAGAGCCTGCTGGATCCCATCCTGGCCGACATGCGCATGCTCACCCGGCAGCTGCCGAAACATCGTCGCCGTGCCGACCAAAACCAGCTACGCCAGCTACAAGCAGGCAGACAGCAAAATCGGCGATGACCTGTTTGACGCCGCCATGGCGTGCCGTCTGGGGGCTGGTCACCCGCGGTGCCGTGCAGGTCTCCACCTCCATCCTGACACGCACACGGAGTCGGACAGAATTGATGAAAGGAGCGGCATGAGAATCAACTCAGGGGCCAACGGGCTGTCGCTTGCCGGACTTCAGCCAGAAGTCGCCTTGGCTGCCATGGCGGTGGGTATCTACTTCATGGAAAACAGATGGCGCTGCGAACTCAAGGGCCGCGCCTGGCGGCTTTGCGGTTTCAATCCACCCTATTTTTGCAATGTTTCACGATCTGATCACCGAGCAGATAGATGATCGATTGGGTGATGAGTTCGCTGTGAAACTTGAGCCAGGGGTACTGGCACGTTACCTTCCAGCCTGGAACGGCCTAAGCACGAGGATCTGACCATGCACAAACTCTCAGCCATCCAGGACAAGTATCAGCGCCTGCTCGGCCCGTTGCCGGCCAGTGCTATCCTGCAAGCGCACCGCCAGGTCGGTGTCTACCCTGGCCCGACCTCTGAGCGTGGTCGCCGTCCCACCCCAGAAGATCAGATCAAGTACATCTACCGGCAGATGTGGGTCGATCCAAAGCTGCGCAGCGCCATCCTGGAGCTCCGTCAGATGGATCGGGAGGATCTGCGGGTAAAGAAGATCCATCGGCGCACCGCCGCGGCGGTGATC
>AASF01001674.1 GCA_000168735.1 Candidatus Endoriftia persephone str. Hot96_1+Hot96_2
CTTGATCAGTGCCTTCGAGACCCGCTATCCCGATGTGGTCTACGGTTGGTCCTACAAGACCAACTACTTGGGTGCCGTTTGCCAGGTGATGCACCAGGAGGGGGCCTGGTGCGGAGGTGGTCTCGGCCTTCGAATATGAGAAGGCCCGCTCCCACGGGGTACCGGGAGAGCGCATCCTCTTCAATGGCCCGCACAAACAGCGGGAGATCCTGGAACGGGTGGTTGCCGAAGGGGCGCGGGTGCACATCGACAACCTGGATGAGATGTACACTTTGGAGGCGATTGCCGCCGAGGTCGGACGGACCATCCCGGTGACTATCCGGCTCAATTTCGACACCGGTTACACCGAGCCCTGGAGCCGCTTCGGCTTCAATATCGAGACAGGGCAAGCGCTGGATGCGGCGCGGCGCATTGGCAACAGCCCCCATCTGCGGTTGCGTGGACTGCACAGCCACATTGGCACCTTCATCCTCGACACTCGTGCCTACGAGGCGCAGGTGCGGATTATGTGCGCCTTCATGGAGACCGCGGAGAGCGAGACCGGCTGTGAGATCGATAGCATCGATATCGGTGGCGGCTTCGCCTCGCGCAATGCCCTGCATGGAACCTACCTGCCGCCGGAGCAGGTGGTGCCGGAGATCGAACAGTATGCCCAGGCGATCTGTGACACTCTGCTGGAGGCGACTCGGGGGCGTACCGCCCGCGGCAAGCCGCAGCCGACCCTGATTCTGGAGACCGGGCGGGCAACGGTGGACGACGCCGGCAGCCTGATCAGCAGTGTGGTGGCGACCAAGCACCTGCCCGACGGGCGCCGCTCCGCGGTGCTGGATGCGGGGGTCAATCTGCTCTTCACCAGCTTCTGGTACAACCACCGGGTAGAACTGGCGCAGCCGCCCCAAGGTATCCCCGAGGAGACGGTGCTCTACGGGCCGCTCTGCATGAACATCGATGTGGTGCGCGCTAGCGTCACCCTGCCGCCGCTGCGGGTGGGGGAACGGCTGGTGGTCTCGCCGGTGGGGGCCTACAACAACACCCAGTGGCTACAGTTCATCGAGTATCGGCCCAACGTGGTGATGACCCATGGTGGGGGCGAGGTCTCGGTGATCCGCCAGGCTGAGTGATCTGCAGTGCGTGTCACCGCCCTGGAGCGTATGCCGGTACACCTGCGCTCCGTGGAAGCGGGGATGTCTGAAGGGTGAAGTGTACACGCGGTCACAACTATTGCCGCGCTGCGGAGCATGGGGGAGGGGTTTGCTGCGTGCCTATGCGGCGATCCTCTTCTCCAGCCGTCCGGTAGTGGGGCTGCTGTTTCTGGGCTCCAGCTTCTGGTTTTCCCAATGCCGGCATGGCTGGATTGATCGGAGCGCTTACCGGCAGCATCACCGCCCGACTGTTGTCCTTTCCATACCTCTCCAGGGGGCTCTATATCTACAACAGCCTGCTGGTGGGGCTGGCGCTTGGCATCGTTTACCGGCTGGATGGCTATCTGCTGACCCTGATCCTGCTGGGGGCGGTGCTGGCGGTCTTTCTGACCGTCGCGCTGGCTGATATGTTGTGGCGTCTGGAGCATCTGCCGGTGCTCAGCCTGCCCTTTGTGGTGGTGGCCTTCACCTGTTTTTTTGCCGCCCAGGCCTACGGCAACCTGAGCGTCTACCTGTTTCCCTCCGCGCCGGTTGAGCCATTTGTCGGCGGTTGGACGGATGCCTTTCTCACCGCGCTGGGCTCGGCCTTCTTTATTCCCCATCCTGTCGCTGGCCTGTTCTTTTTCATCGGCCTGCTCTGGACACTCCCGCTATCTTGCGCTGCATTGCAGGTGGTGGGTTATCTGGTGGGGGATGGGCATGTTGCAGTGGCTCTCAGCAAGCATTCACCCCACCTTGGGGCAGTGGGGCGGGTTTAACTTCATCCTGACCACTATTGCGGTAGGTGGGATCTTCAGCGTGCCCGGCTGGCGCAGCCTGCTGCTGGCGATCATCGCGTGCAGCCCTCTCTTCGCTGATCACCATGGCGGTACAGGGAGTGTTGCAGGTCTATGGGGTTCCCGGTACTGGCAATCCCCTTTCTGCTCACCAACCTGACCATGCTGGCGGCGATGCGCAAGCGCGTCGCCACTACTCCGCCCTATCTGCTGCTGGAGGCACCAGCCTTGCCCGAGCACAGCTATGAGCGGGCGCGGCTGGTGCGAGCGCGTGGTGCAGAGCCCGAGAGTGTCCCGCTGCGCGCCCCATTTTTCGGCAGCTGGCGAGTCTATCAGGGCTTCGATGGTCCCCACACTCACCAGCCGCCGTGGCAGCATGCGCTGGATTTCATTATTACCGAGCAGGGGCGGAGTTTCCGTAACGCCGGGCATCGCCTGCAGGATTTTCATTGCTTTGATCTACCCGTGCTCTCCCCCTGTCACGGCACGGTGGCACGCTGTTTGGATGAGCTGCCCGACAATCCGCCAGGTGAGGTCGACAGCAACAACAATTGGGGTAATTTTCTGCTGATCCGCCTCGACAGCGGGCTCTATGTGCTGCTTGCGCATCTGCGCCAGCACAGTCTGACAGTGATAGAGGGGGAGCGGTTGACGCCGGGTCAGCCGGTGGCCCGATGTGGCAACACCGGCCGTTCACCCCAGCCCCATCTGCATCTGCATGTGCAGACCACGGCGGTACTTGGCAGCCCCACCCACCCGTTTCATCTGCTGGGGGTTACCCTGCAAACGACACAAGAACAGATCGCCGGTTTTCATCTCGCATGCCGTCCCGGCTGAAGGGGAACTGGTAAGCGTGGTCAAGATGGACGGAGCTTTTTGGCGTGCCCTCCATCTGCCCTTGGGTCTGCAGCTGCACTACCGCTATCGCCTGGATGAGGGGGAGTGGCGCGCACAGCGTCTGACGGTCTCCATGGATCTGACCGGTGGTTTCCGCCTGCGCAGTGGTAGCGGTGCCTCGGCCCGTTTTCTGGAGGAGGGCGGGGTGCTGTGTTTTTTCGAACGGGCCGGGGGAAAGGATCAAGG
>AASF01001673.1 GCA_000168735.1 Candidatus Endoriftia persephone str. Hot96_1+Hot96_2
GATCCGGGCGAGATGATCAAGCTCGATGCCATGGAGAACCCCTACACCTGGCCGCGATGAGCTGCGCCGGGAGTGGCTGGATCTGCTCGGCCGGGGTCGATGTGAACCGCTATCCCGACCCCCAGGCGGCAGCGCTGAAGGCACGCCTGCGTGACGCGATGGGAGTGCCGGCGGGGGCGGAGCTGATCCTCGGCAACGGCTCTGATGAGCTGATCCAGATGCTGGCGATGGCGGTCTCCGGCCCGGGCCGGGTGGTGATGTCAGTGGATCCCGGTTTTGTCATGTACCTGGATGATCTGCTACCTTCTGCGGCATGGAGTATGTCGGTGTGCCGCTCAGGAGCGACGATTTCAGTCTCGATATCGATGCCCTGCTGGCGGCTATCGAGCGGCATCAGCCGGCACTGCTGTTTCTCGCCTACCCCAACAATCCGACCGGCAACCTGTTCGATGCGGCGGAGATCGAGCGGGTGATCGAGGTGGCCCCTGGTATCGTGGTGGTGGACGAGGCCTACGCCCCCTTCACCGATGAGAGCTTCATGCCACGCCTCGGTGAGTTCGACACACCTGCTGGTGATGCGTACTGTCTCCAAGATGGGATTGGCCGGGCTGCGTCTCGGTTTGCTGGTTGGGCCCGCCGCCTGGCTGGAGCAGATCGACAAGACCCGCCTGCCCTATAACATCAGTGTGCTGAGCCAGCTGAGTGCGGAGTTTGCGCTGCGCCACCAGGCGGTGTTTGATGCCCAAACCAGCGCGATTCTAGAGGAGCGCGGCAGGCTTTTCTCCGTCCTGCGGGCGATCGACGGCGTGGCGCCCTACGCGTCGCAGGCCAACTTTATCCTGCTGCGGGTGCCCGAGGGGCGTGCGCTGGAACTCTTCGAAGGGCTGAAGGAGCGAGGTGTGCTGGTAAAGTGTCTGCACGGTGCCCACCCGCTGCTCAGCGACTGCCTGCGGGTGACGGTGGGTACGCCGCAGGAGAGTGAAACCTTTCTTGAGCATTTCACTGCCCTTCTCCAGGGGTGACCGGTCCAGGCAACTCATTGCGGATGGGTTGTCCTGATCCAGATCAACGTTCCTTAGGCGCGTCTGGCCGATACTAGCGCCGGCGAGCAGTGTCGGTCGATGCCAGTTGGTGTCTTGCCTCTGTCTGGCCGGCTAATTCGCTGATCTGTCTCTTCTATCCCCCGTGTTGGATGTGATGCGCAGCGGCTCCTGTTGTATGTGGTTTTGGAGTGTGCGATGAGAAAAAGAATCCTTTTGTTGGCCCTGATCTCTGGGCTGTTCCTCTCCCTGCCAGCTATGGCTACCAATGGCTACTGGTCCTACGGTTATGGCCCCAACTCGAAGTCGATTGCCGGGGCCTGTGTGGCGATGTCGTTTGGCGCCATGTGTGCCGCCAGCAATCCGGCCTCGCTGGTGCGGGTGGGTAACCGTATCGAGGCGGGGGCGTCACTGTTTGCGCCGACGCGAGGCTTTACCGCCAACGATGACGCGCAGACCCCGCCCTATGCCTCGATCCCTCCCGGTGAATATAAGAGTGCCAATGATCTGTTTCTGTTGCCCCACTTTGCTAGCAACTACATGCTCGATGAGCAGAGCTCGATTGGTGTGGCGATCGGTGCCAACGGCGGTATGAACACCGAATATGATAGTGCTGTCTTCGCCCGCTTCAGTCCGCCGGGGGTGCCGGAGTATCAGGCCTCAGCGCCGGTTGGGGTGGACCTCAAGCAGATGTTTGTCGGCATCAGCCTATTCGCGCCTGCTGAGCGAGGAGCCACTCGATCGGTATCACTCCGATCCTGGCGGTGCAGTCGATCTCTGTCACCGGCCTGGAGCCGTTCCGGATGTTCTCCAAGTACCCCGATTCAGTGACCAATAACGGTACCGATGTCAGCGTTGGTGGCGGTGTGCGGTTTGGGTGGTTGTGGCGCGTGAATCAGCAGCTGAAGCTCGGCGCCTCCTATCAGACTCGTCTGTGGATGCAGAAGTTTGACAGCTACAAGGGGTTGTTTGCAGAGGCGGGTGACTTTGATATTCCGCCCAACTTCGACTTGGGTTTCTCTTACCGCTTTACGCCGGAGTGGACCTTCGCCTTCGACTACCAGCGCATTCAATACTCCGAGGTGAATGCGGTGGGCAACCCGGCCGATCTGGTATTTATACCTGGCTCCACCCTGCTGGGCACCGATGATGGGCTGGGCTTCGGCTGGAACGACCAGAATGTCTACAAGTTCGGCGTGCAGTGGCAATACAGCGACGATTTGACCCTGCGTGCCGGCTACTCCTACGCCACTGATACCTTCGAGAACAGTCAGGCGCTGTTCAACATCCTCGCGCCGG
>AASF01001672.1 GCA_000168735.1 Candidatus Endoriftia persephone str. Hot96_1+Hot96_2
TGAATTAGCGGCGCGAATCGCCTGATCAGGTAAAAGATTCTGCTTCACGGGACGACCGGCTTGATTTTGCATCGCTTCATGCAACCCCCTCGCCCATCGCATTCTTGCCTCCGACCAGCACAACACACCGCTGACCATCGGCATCTTCGCCCAGTGGGGTATGGGCAAGAGCAGCATCATGCACATGTTGCAGCAACGCCTGAAGGATGAGTGCCATACGGTCTGGTTCGACCCCTGGGAAATACCATAGCCGAGAGGAGGTGTGGACAGGATTGGCGCTGGAGCTGGTGCATAAGATCACCGACCGCGACTCGGCGACAAGACAATACAAGCGCCGTCAGCAGGGCATCAAGCTCAGTCTCGCCAAGCTACTGTGGGGCCGACTATTAGGCACCCCGGGGGATAGAGCTGGTCCATGCGGCGCAACAGGAGCCCTGGTCACCGGAGTTCCTGCACCAGTTCGAGCAGAACATCGGGCTGCTGATTCAGGAGGTAACCCGCCCCAACAGCAGATCTCCCTTAAGGCAAAGAGTGCTGCACCAGATCAGGAAGCCATTCGATACACTGCTCCAGAGCAAACCAGCCCCCAGAGTCAGGCGGCTGGTGGTGCTATTTGTCGATGACCTGGACCGCTGCCTGCCCGACGCCGCAGCGACGGTGCTGGAGGCACTGAAACTGGTGCTCAACCAGCCCAACATGATCGTGGTGATGGGGATTGCTGAACAGGAGCTGTCGCGCGCAGTCTACGCCCTCTATTCGAAGCTGCTCAATACCGACCGGGAGAAGCTCGACCCAGAGTGGGGCAAACGCTACATCGAGAAACTGATCCAGATCCCCTTCCCTGTCCCTCAGGTCACCAGCGCTAGCTTTCTCAGATATGTTCGCCACTGCCTGGGGGAGAGCGCAGTGGATCAGTTACTAGAGCGACCGGAGATCTGGGCGCAGATCATCCGCGATGCCAGCGGCGCCAACTTCCGCGATGCCAAACGCCTGATCAACCAGTTCATCTCAGAGTGGGACAAGGGGCAGGCCAACACCAACCTGAATGGCAGCAGCCAACTCGAACCGGGCCGAGTGGCACTGATGATCGTGCTGAACCGACGCTTCAGCAGATTCATCGACCATTGCCGCGCTGATCCCGGCCTGTTTGTGCGCTATCAGAGCCACTTTCTCAAACTGGCCAGCGGCGAGGTCGCCCTTGATGAAGAGGAGAGTCAGACGCTGACAGAGGCCTTTGGAGAGCAGGAAGATGCCCCCTTTCATCGTAGCGAGGCGTTGGCCGAGCTGTTCGCCACCTGCTTCTATGCCGAGCCGTCAGAGCAACCGCTGGTCAGCAGCTTTGAGAGTATCGAGGAGGCCAGGAGCTACTTCGAATTCGGTCTGCCCCCTGAGCCCGTCAGCCAAACCACATCGACCAGTGAAGCAGAAACTACCGCTGAACCACCACCAACCAAACCGGCTGATCATGTCAGTGACAGGGTGCTCAAGGCGCTGGAGCAGATCCATCAACTGCTAGGCCAGAATCAGCTCGATGAGGCTGAGGCCGTGGCAGCAAAGGCCCTGAAGATCACGAAAAGCAGAGAGGAACCGCTTGGCAGCGGCAAACTACAACTGTTGCGTGCCGAGATTCGTCTCAAGCAACGAAATCTGCGCTGGGCACGCCAGTATGTGGAGGAGGCGCTGGCCGGCAGGCATCGACCATCAGGACCGGGGTCTGGAACTGGCGGCGCTCAGCCTCAAAGGACAGATCGAACTCGCCGCCGGACATCCTGCCGAGGCCCAGGAGCCGGCCGGCCAGGCCCTCTCCCCTGGCGCGGGCCATTGGCGACAACCGCGCCGAGCTAGAGGCCTTGGAGACACTCGCCAGCATCAACCAGCAGCGAGGCGAACTCAATGAGGCAAAAAGCTATATCCATCAAGCTCTGGAGATCGCCGAGTCTAACCG
>AASF01001671.1 GCA_000168735.1 Candidatus Endoriftia persephone str. Hot96_1+Hot96_2
TTCTCCCTGCGCGACTGCCTGGAGCGGGTCTGGCAGTTGGGCACGATCCAGCTCGACTTCTCCATGCCAGAGCGGCTTGGCGCCCACTATATCGCCGAAGACAATAGCAAGCAGGTGCCGGTGATGCTGCACCGGGCGGTGCTTGGCTCCCTGGAGCGATTCATCGGTATCCTCATCGAACACTACGCCGGCTCCATGCCATTGTGGCTCTCTCCGGTGCAGGTGGTGGTGATGAATATCACCGATCGCCAGGCTAAATATGCGGAAAACAGCGTCAAAGCCCTGCGTGAAGCCGGTTTTCGTGTCGAATCGGACTTGAGAAACGAGAAGATTGGCTTTAAAATCCGCGAACACACGTTGATGCGAGTGCCCTATCTGCTGGTCGTCGGTGACAGGGAGATGGAACAGGGTAGCCTGGCCGTACGGACCCGTAAGGGTGAAGACCTCGGCAGCATGCCGCTGCAGGAGTTCATCGCGAAAATGGCTGCAGAGGTGGCCGAACGTGTGAATTAGGATAAAGCACCGCTGGGTCGGTGCTTTTCTGCTTTCGAGTGGTTGAAAAGCCTGAGTGGCCAACTCAACCATAGATCAAGGTAATGAGTCGCCTTGGTCGACCGGTTTTCGTCAGGTTTGTCTGACGAAACCAGTGGCACGCCAATGTGCCACAGGCAGGCCGTCGTAAGGCATCACGGCCTGTTTTGGAGCTGAACTTCTGCGGAGGAAGCGACTATCGCTGCACCAAAAAAGCATCGCCTGAATGACGAGATCAATGTACCCCAGATCAGACTGGTGGGTGCGGACGGCGAACAGTTAGGAATCGTTTCGTTGAGCGAGGCCAAAGCGGTGGCCGACGAGGCGGATATGGACTTGGTTGAGATCGTACCGAACGCGGAGCCTCCGGTCTGCCGCGTGATGGACTACGGCAAGTTTCTGTTCGATGTGAAGAAGCAGAAACAGGCGGCCAAGAAGAAGCAGAAGCAGGTGCAGGTTAAGGAAGTGAAGTTCCGACCAGGGACGGGTGCAGGGGATTACCAGGTAAAACTACGCAACCTGGTACGTTTCCTTAGTGACCGGGGACAAGACCAAGGTAACCATGCGGTTCCGCGGTCGTGAGCACGCACATCGCGAGCTGGGGCTGGAACTCCTGCAGCGGGTGGAAGCCGATTTGGCCGAATATGGTCAGGTGGAGCAGAAACCGGCGATGGAAGGCCGCCAGATGGTGATGGTGCTGGGTCCCAAGAAAAAGTAACCAAAAAGGCAGGCCCAATAGTGGGATCCCGCCACAAATTGCGGAGTTGAAGCAATGCCAAAAATCAAGACCAATCGTGGTGCCGCGAAGCGGTTCAAGCGCACCGCATCCGGTTCGTTCAAACGGAACGCATCACATCGTCGTCATATCCTGACGAAGAAGAGCCACCAAGCGGAAGCGCCATCTGCGTTCCCCAGGGTACTGTGCACAAGTCCGATGTGGCTGCCGCCCGTCGCATGATGCCTTACGCCTAACCTTTAACGAATCGGTACTGAAGAATGTCCAGAATCAAACGTGGTGTACAAGCACGCGCCCGCCATAAGAAGGTGCTTAAGGAAGCGAAGGGTTATTACGGTGCCCGTCGCAAGATCTATCGTGTCGCCAAGCAGGCGGTTATCAAGGCCGGCCAATACGCCTACCGCGACCGCCGCCAGAAGAAGCGCCAGTTCCGCGCTCTCTGGATCGCCCGAATCAACGCCGGTGCGCGTGAGTGCGGTCTCTCCTACAGCCGCATGATCGACGGCCTGAACAAGGCATTGGTCGAGATCGATCGTAAGATGCTGGCCGACCTGGCGGTACACGACAAGCCGGCTTTTGCCGCGCTGGCAGAAAAGGCCAAGGCCGCTCTCTCCAGCTAAAGCCTGTCGTCGAGTGTGGGCGGCTGTCCGCATGCATAACGGCGTCTATAAAGGGGGAAGGCCTTTGGGCCTTTCCCCTTTTTTGTTTCCCTCTCGAGGATGATTACCGATGAAAGATTCTTGTGCTGAATCTGCAACAGCTGATGGCGGACGCAG
>AASF01001670.1 GCA_000168735.1 Candidatus Endoriftia persephone str. Hot96_1+Hot96_2
TCCATCCCCAAAGGATCCGATCGTAGGAGTGTCGCTTGGCGGCGCGAACGCACCATCTGCCGAGGCCTTCGCACCACAAGCGCTGCCTCTACAGACTTGCAGGAAAACAGGGTCTCGTGCCAGGCTCTATCTGTAGACATATAAGAGTTTTCTGATAGACTCTTCTCCGCCTCTTTCTATCCCATTAGAGGTACTCCATGTTTCAGCTCACCTGCCCTGGCAGACAGTGCGTGAAAAACGACACTCTCTCCGGCCTGACTGTCGCGCTGGCGCTGGTTCCAGAAGCCATCGCCTTCGCGTTTGTCGCCGGGGTGGAGCCATTGGTGGGCCTCTATGCCGCCTTCATGATGGGCATCATCACCTCGATCATCGGCGGCCGGCCTGGCATGATCTCCGGCGCCACCGGGGCGATGGCAGTGGTGATGGTCTCGCTGGTGGCGCAACATGGCGTCGAATACCTGTTCGCAGCGGTGCTACCTGGCGGGTCTGATCCAAATCCTCTCCGGGGTGCTGCGGCTCGGCAAGTTCATCCGCATGGTGCCGCACCCCGGTGATGCTGGGCTTCGTCAACGGCCCTTGCGATCGTGATCTTTCTCGCCCAACTGCAGCAGTTTCAGGTAGCCGACGCGGACGGCAACCTGGTCTGGATGAGCGGCGAGCCGCTGCTGATCATGCTCGGGCTGGTGGTGCTGACGATGGCGATCATCCACTTTCTGCCAAAGTTGACCAGCGCGCTACCTGGCCTCGCTGGTGGCGATCGTCAGCGTCACCCTGCTGGTCTTCTATCTGGATTTGGACGCGCGCACTGTGCAGGGCGTGTTGGCCGACATGTCCGGCAATCCGCAGGCCACCATCGCCGGCGGCCTGCCTGAA
>AASF01001669.1 GCA_000168735.1 Candidatus Endoriftia persephone str. Hot96_1+Hot96_2
CCTGATCCCCGGAGTCATCCCAGACCCAAGCCTTGCGGGTCAGCAGATCGACCACGCCGATAAAGTTCTCTTCGACACCAATCGGCAGCACCATCACCAGCGGGTTGGCGGCCAGCACATTCTCGACCTGATCCACTACCCGGTAGAAGTCGGCGCCAAGGCGATCCAGCTTGTTGACGAAGATGATACGCGCCACTTCGGACTCATTGGCGTAGCGCCAGTTGGTCTCGGACTGGGGCTCAACACCACCGGAACCGCAGAACACGCCCACACCGCCATCGAGCACCTTCAGGGAACGGTAGACTTCGATGGTGAAGTCCACATGTCCGGGGGTGTCGATGATGTTCATGCGGTGGCCGTTCCACTCACAGGAGGTAGCAGCCGACTGGATGGTGATACCGCGCTCGCGCTCCTGGTCCATGAAGTCGGTGGTGGCTTCGCCCTCATGCACCTCGCCGGTCTTATGGATCTTGCCGGTGAGCTTGAGAATTCGCTCGGTGGTGGTGGTCTTGCCCGCATCCACGTGGGCAAAGATGCCGATGTTCCGGTATTTAGTAAGGTCTGTCATTTCTGCTCTCTAGTTAAACCCAAATAAAGTTGCTGGAGACCACCCTCGAGCGTTACTCAGCGGGATCCAACGCTTCCTTCCGTAACGACCAGGAAACAGCCTATGGCAGGCAACTGCGGCCAGCATCCGGCATCACCGCCGAAAACCCCATAAGTAGCTGTTTCTTAACAACTTTTGTAGGAAGTCATTTTATCAAGCCGCACACTATACCATACCCACTTGTTTTCTCGTATCTTTATTGGGAAATTGCTGTAAGGCGACTAAAACGCAGGGAAAACGCCCCTCCTGTTGCTAAAAAGCGACAGTTTGGATCGATTTCGAGAGGCCATCTCTCTCCCTACACATACCCCTGCCACAAGAGACAATCCCCATGCAACCATTCTCTCTCGCCCCCGACATCATCTACCTAAACCACGCCGCTGTTGCCCCCTGGCCACAGAGCACTGTCGATGCAGTGGTGCGCTTTGCCCAGGAGAATGGCACCCTTGGCGCCACCAACTACCCCGCATGGCAGCAGGAGGAACTGGCTCTCAAGTCACTGCTAGCACGCCTGATCAACGCGGCGGATGACTCAGAGATTGCGCTGCTGAAAAACGACCTCCGAGGCGCTCTGCGATCATCGCTCTACGGACTCCCCTGTGAAAGCAGGGGAGAACATCGATCAGCATCGCCCAGGAGTTCCCATCCAACCGCATCGTTCTGGGAATCGCTCGCCTCCCAGGGGTTCGAACTACGGCTGGTCGATCTGCAGCACTCGAGCGGGGAGCCAGAAGAAGCCATCGCCGAGGCAATCGACCAAAACACACGGCTGCTATCGGTCAGCTCGGGTTCAGTATGCCTCCGGTCTGCGCCTCGACCTGGGTCGACTCGGTAAGACCTGCCGCAAAGCGGGGAATACTATTTTGCGTCGATGCGATCCAGAGCCTGGGGGCTATTCCCTTCGATGTGCAGCGCGTGCCAAGCCGACTTTGTGGTGGCGGATGGCCACAAGTGGATGCTCGGTCCGGAAGGCGTGGCGCTCTTCTATGTACGGCCTGAGGTGCGCGATCATCTCCGCCTACAGCAGTTTGGCTGGCACATGGTGGAGGCGATGATGGATTTCGATCGACACGACTGGAGACCCGCTCCGGACGCCCGGCGC
>AASF01001668.1 GCA_000168735.1 Candidatus Endoriftia persephone str. Hot96_1+Hot96_2
ATGTACCGGATCCAAATTATCTGTGTGACGCCCCATTTGTTGGGCCGTGAATCGCCGGGAATTTATACCCACCTGCCGGAAATCGTGTCAAGCAACGGGTTCCTCTAAACCGAGCGCCCTCCGGCACTTCCAAACAAACACTTAATGGGTCGTCACATCAGAGGTTTTTTGCCCCAACGGCTCTTCACTCTCGAGTAGATTTCTTTACGCTTTCTGCCTCGCCATTCAACACGGCTGGGCATCTCCACAAGCGCAATCTCCAGCACCTCATCGATCCACCTTACCGGCTTGATCACGAGATTCTGCTTGATATTCTTCGGTATCTCCAGCAGATCCCGTTCGTTCTCTTCCGGGATCACCACCGTTACGATACCACCACGATGCGCGGCAAGCAGCTTCTCTTTGAGTCCACCGATTGGCAGCACCTCGCCCCGCAGGGTGATCTCACCAGTCATCGCAACATCTGCCCGTACCGGGATACCAAGTCAGCGCTGAGACTAGTGAGGTGCACATACTGATGCCGGCACTCGGACCATCCTTCGGCGTAGCGCCTTCCGGCACATGGATGTGGATATCATATTTCTGGTAGAAGCTGCTCTCCAGACCCAGGGATTTCGCCCGGCTGCGCACCACCGTCATCGCTGCCTGGATCGACTCCTGCATTACCTCACCGAGGTGGCCAGTATGGCTCAGCCGCCCCTTGCCCGGCATCAGCGCCGCCTCGATGCGCAGCAGTTCGCCACCCACCTCTGTCCAGGCCAGACCGATCACCTGTCCGACCTCGTCGTGATCATCTGCTCGCCCGTAGCGGAAACGCTTCACGCTCAAGTAGGACTCCAACCGCTTGGGGGTGACTGTGATCTTGCTTGCAGGCTTCTTTAGCAGGATCTCCTTGACCACCTTGCGACAGACCTTGGCGACCTCGCGCTCCAGGTTACGTACCCCCGCCTTCGCGAGTGTAGTAGCGCACGATATCGCGGACCGCCGCCTCACGAAACACCATCTCATCCGGCTTGAGTCCGTTGTTCTCCATCTGCTTCGGTACCAGATAGCGCTCCGCGATGTTGACTTTCTCGTCTTCAGTGTAGCCAGAGAGACGGATCACCTCCATGCGATCCAGCAACGCCGGCGGGATATTCAGAGTATTGGCGGTGGCCACAAACATCACTTCGGAGAGATCGAAATCGACCTCGAGATAGTGATCGTTGAAGGTGTGATTCTGCTCTGGATCGAGCACCTCCAGCAACGCGGAGGCGGGATCGCCGCGAAAATCCATCGCCATCTTGTCGATCTCATCAAGTAGAAACAACGGATTCCGCGTCCCCACCTTGCTGAGATTGTTGATGATCTTGCCGGGAAGCGCGCCGATATAGGTGCGTCGGTGACCTCGGATCTCCGCCTCATCACGCACTCCACCCAGAGCCATACGGGTGAACTTGCGGTTGGTAGCGCGGGCGATGGACTGCCCGAGTGAGGTCTTGCCAACACCCGGCGGTCCAACCAGACAGAGGATCGGGCCCTTCAACTTACGCACCCGCTGCTGCACCGCCAGATATTCAAGGATGCGCTCTTTAACCTTATCCAGCCCGTCCTGATCCTCTTCCAACACGCTTTCTGCGCGTCCAATGTCGTTGCGGATCTTAGAACGTTTTTTCCAGGGCAGCCCAACCAAGGTGTCGATGTAGTTGCGCACCACGGTGGCCTCAGCCGACATCGGCGACATCAGCTTGAGCTTGTTCAGCTCCGCCTGGGCCTTCTCCCTGGCCTCCTTGGTCATTCCAACCTCGTCGATCTTCTTGCTAAGCTCCTCGACCTCGTTGGGCGCCTCATCCAGATCCCCCAGCTCCTTCTGGATCGCCTTCATCTGCTCGTTCAGATAGTACTCGCGCTGGTTCTTCTCCATCTGCCGTTTAACCCGGCCTCGGATACGCTTTTCCATCTGCAAGATGTCGTTTTCGCCCTCCATCAAACCCATCAGATGCTCAAGGCGCTCACGCACATCGGGCATCTCAAGCACATGCTGCTTCTCTTCCAACTTGAGCGACATGTGGGCGGCAATGGTATCGGGCAAGGCGGCTCGGCTCATCAATGCTTGAGAGCGAGGTCAGCACCTCGGGCGGTACCTTTTTGTTGAGCTTTACATACTGATC
>AASF01001667.1 GCA_000168735.1 Candidatus Endoriftia persephone str. Hot96_1+Hot96_2
GTATTTAAACGAATCGCCCTGATCAGTGAGCTCTACGTGCGAGGATGTGCGCATGGGTGGCGCACCGGGCACTGAGATGCGCAGCCACTGTTTCGATTTGAATCCTGAACCTACGGTTGACGGCCTGATGCGGCAGCCCACTCTGCAAGACTGAACAATTTCGATGAGCGAATTCCTAACTGCCCTGACTCAACAGACCTTCCTGCAGAGCGCGCGTGCTCGCCGGACTGCTGGCCAGCGTCGGTTGCGGCTGTGATGTGGCAGCTTCGTGGTGGTCAAACGCATCGACTTTCTCGCCGGCGGCATCGCCCACTCGGTGCTCGGTGGGCATGGGGGGCGGCGCTCTACTTCGGTTTCGATCCACTGCTCGGCGCGCTGCTGGCGGCGATCTCGGCGGCGCTGATTATCGGCTGGGTACGGCTCAACTGGCAGACCCAGGAGGACACCCTGCATCGGCGCCCTGTGGGCGATCGGCATGGCGGCAGGCATCCTTTTCATCTCCCGTACCCCCGGCTACGCCACCGACCTGATGAGCTATCTGTTCGGCAACATCCTGCTGGTGCCGGAACGGGAGTTATGGATCATGGCCGGGCTCGACGCCGGCCTGCTGCTGATCGTGGTGCTCTTCTATCGGCAGTTCCTGGCGGTCGCCTTCGACTGAGGAGTTCGCCCGGCTGCGCGGGGTGCCCGGTGACCTTTTTCTATCTGCTGCTGCTCTGCCTGGTGGCGGTAACCGTGGTGCTGCTGATCCAGGTGGTGGGACTAATCCTGGGTGATCGCCCTACTAACCCTGCCGGCGGCCATCGCCAGCCACTATCTGCACTCCCTAGGGCACATGATGCTACTCGCCACCCTGATCGGCGGCCTCTTCACCAGCGGCGGGCTGGCGCTCTCCTACACTCCCGACCTGCCGGCCGGGCCAACCATCATCCTGCTGGCGGGCGCTGCCTATGTGGCCTCGGCGCTGCTCAGTCACTGGCTGGCAGCACGCCAGGCTCGGCGCGGGGTGGCAGCAATCGAGAAAAATCCGAGATCCGATGTATCCACAAGCAAAG
>AASF01001666.1 GCA_000168735.1 Candidatus Endoriftia persephone str. Hot96_1+Hot96_2
TTCGCTAGGCACATCGATCGTTAAATATACAGGCGCGCCTTTTGGCGCGCCTTTTCTGTTTTAGAGTACCTTTTGCAGGGCGCATCGTCAAATGGATATATCTGAGTTCAATGGCTAGGCGACAAAGTCTTTTTTTGATTGGCCCGATGGGGGCTGGCAAAAGCACAGTTGGCAGGCAGTTAGCTGAAGTGCTTGGTATGGATTTTCTGGATTCGGATCTCGAGATCCAGAAGCGCACCGGCGTTGATATCCCCACTATTTTCGAAGTCGAAGGTGAGGAAGGATTTCGCAAACGTGAGGCCGTGGTTATTGATGAACTGACCGGTAAGGATTCGATTGTCCTGGCGACAGGTGGAGGTGCTGTATTGCGTGATGAGAACCGGCGCAATCTTTCATCGCGGGGTCTCGTAGTTTACCTCTACTGCTCGCCAGAACAGCAGTTTGAGAGGACATGCAGACGACAAAAGTCGTCCTCTGCTGCAGACAGAAAACCCCCTTGCCAAGTTGCAGGAGTTGATGGCGATACGGGACCCGCTCTATAGACAGACCGCGGACATAGTGATTGCAACTGAGCAGCGGAATGCCCAGGCTGTTGCGAGAGAGATCAGTACACGCCTGGAGTTGATTGACTGATGAGTATCATTTAGGTGGTTGGTGAGAGTTGCATATGTCTACAAATACATTGACTGTTGAGCTTGGCGAACGAAGTTACCCGATCTATATCGGAGAAGCGATCCACCACCAGGCAGAGTTCTATCGTCGCCATATTACAGGTAGGCAAGTGATGGTGGTGACGAATGAGACCATTGCTCCGCTCTATCTTGATGAGACCCTGTCTGCATTGTCTGGGTATGATGTGGCCACGATCATCCTGCCTGATGGGGAGCAGTATAAGACTCTGGAGACACTGAACAAGGTCTTTACCGGCCTGCTTGAACATCGCTTTACCCGTAAGGCGACGCTGGTGGCACTTGGGGGTGGCGTGATCGGTGATATAACCGGGGTTTGCGGCGGCATCGTACCAGCGGGGGATTCCGTTTATCCAGGTTCCGACAACACTGCTTTCCCAAGTCGATTCATCTGTTGGTGGTAAGACCGGTGTGAATCACGCGCTCGGGAAAAACATGATCGGTGCCTTCTATCAGCCGCTTGCGGTGTTGGCGGATACTGCGACACTCAACACACTGGATGAACGCCAATTGGCGGCGGGCATCGCCGAGGTGATCAAATATGGCCTGATTGTCGATTCAGCCTTCTTTAGTTGGCTTGAGCAGAATATGGATCGACTCCTGAGCCTGGGAGCCAGCCGCCCTCGCCCATGCTATCGAGGTCTCCTGCGCGTTGCAAGGCAGACGTTGTGGCGGCGGATGAGCGGGAATCTAGTCAGCGCGCCCTGCTCAATTTTGGCCATACATTTGGTCATGCGATTGAGACTGGGCATGGGGCTACGGAGCCTGGCTGCATGGTGACGGCAGTGGCCGCGGGCATGAGCATGGCAGCCCAATCTTTCACACAGGATGGGCTGGATAACAGAAGATGACCTGCAGCGTTGTTGCAGTCTAATTGAGCGGGCTGGGCTGCCGATCCAGCCTCCCGCTGAGATCAGCCCGGATCGGTTTCTGCAGCTGATGGCGGTCGACAAGAAGGTACTGGATGGGCGACTCCGTCTCGTATTGCTGAAGGGAATTGGGCAATCAGTTGTTACGGATGATTTTGACCATCAGTCTTTGCTGGAAACGTTGGAGTCGTATCAGTAATAATCCGCCTCTCCTGAAAGGTGTGCAGTGGTGATC
>AASF01001665.1 GCA_000168735.1 Candidatus Endoriftia persephone str. Hot96_1+Hot96_2
TTTAAACGAATCGCCCTTGATCCGGTAGCGGGCGGCCAGTTGTGAGAGTTGTTCTTTGTCGGGGTCGCTGACAAAGATCCGGGTGGGGTCAAAACCGTCGGCGATCAGGCCGCCGATCAGGCTAGCGGCCATGTTGCCGCCGCCAATGAAGGTGATGCTGTTGGGTCTCATGCTGCGCGTCTGTTAAACGTGCTGTATTGCTGTCCATTATATTCTCAATCACACCGCCGCTTGCGGCGGTGGTTTCGGCTTTGGTTGTTCGCGAGGTTCGCATATCTCGCGCTATCTATACAGTTTGTCTGGGTCCAAAAATGGCGGTGCCGATGCGCACGATGGTTGAGCCTTCGGCAATCGCCCGCTTCCAGGTCGGCCGACATCCCGATGGAGAGGGTCTCCAGCGGTAGGTCCGTTGCAGCGCAGCCGGTCACGCAGTTCTCTCAGCTGACGAAACGGCTTCCGCTGTGCCTCCAGGCTATCGGCTGGGGCCGGCAGGGTCATCAGTCCGGCTATCTGAATGCGTGGCAGTTCCATATAAGCCCGGCAGTAGCTCGAGCAGTTCATCCGGGCTGTGCCCTCCCTTGCTGGCCTCTCCGCTGGTGTTGATCTGGATGCATGCCTTCAGCGGCGCAAGCCCCGGCGGGCGCTGCTGGTTGAGGCGACGGGCGTGCTTCAGACTGCCCAGACTGTGAACCCAATCAAACCACTCTGCGATGGGTTTTGTTTTATT
>AASF01001664.1 GCA_000168735.1 Candidatus Endoriftia persephone str. Hot96_1+Hot96_2
GTTTAACGAATCGCCCTGATCCCAATATTTCTTCATTGAAATCCTACGTTTTTTTGTAGGCCCATAATTAATTACTAGCCTTTTATCCATCTGTAGCTGATAGATATGATCCAGATACCCAAACATTGACTGTTTTCTTTGACTCCATACTGTCACCGGCCGGCTGGCAACTTCACTGCCCTCTGTTTTATCTAGACACACATCATATTTAACCTCCTCTCCATCCTCGGTTTGCAAAACCAATACATCACCACAACCTGTTCGCAACGCCTGCCTTACTTCCTTTACAACACCAGACCGAACATCCATCTCCTCAAGATCCAGAACTGGTGTCAGGTAATCCAGAAACTGGTTCAGCGCAACTGACAAGAATGCACATGAAAATATCAATTCCACCCGTCTCCTTTTGTCTTTCGATAACTTTGATTTACCCATTACGATCTCCACATATATTTCACCGCCATTAATATCGACCATTTATTACCGCTCGCGAACACTCTCTTGTTTGTATTTCAACAAAGGCGCCAGAAAATATTCAATCAACCGTCGCCGGCCAGTCTTGGCCTCCACCGTCACACTCATCCCCGGGCGTGAGCCTGACCAACCGCTTGCCCACCTGAATTGTCGTCTTTTCCAGCACTACCCTGGCCTTGAACACCAGGCCTTTGGTCTCATCCATCACCGCATCGTTGGAGATGTCGGTCAATTCGGCATCGATGGTGCCGTATTTAGTGAAGGGGAAGGCGTCGATCTTGACCTCAGCCCGTTGGCCCTCCTCGACAAAGCCAATATCTTTGTTCTCGATCAGAGCCTCGACTTCGAGCTGCTCAGCAGAGGGCACAATGCGCATCAACTCCTGAGCTGGGGTCACGATGGCGCCGATGGTATGGATGGCGAGTTGCTGCACGACACCGTCCACCGGTGCCGTGAGGGTCTGTGCATAATTGCGGACCTGGGCCTTGATGATCTCATTGGGTAATCGCATTGGCTTGCCGGGTGATTTCGCTCAACTGGTCGAGGGTCTGGCGCTGGAATTCACTACGGGCCTGGCGGATCTTCGCCTGCCACTCCGCCACCGCCTGTTGCAACTCCCTTCTGCGGCTGCGCTGAGTGGCCAGATCATGTTGGGCACTGATCCGCTCCTGTTCCACCTCAAGCACCTTGTGCGCGGGCCACCGCGTTGGTCTTGAGCAGGGTCTGCATGTCGTCGGCACGCTGGCTGATCAGAGGCAGGGTGGCGGCGAGCTTGGCGATCTGCTGCTCCAGGGTGTCACGTTCGGCCCTGTACCGGGGCCAGTTCGCTCTTGAGGGGTTGCGAGATGCTCCCGATACTCGCGCCATTGGCTCTGCAGCAGGTTACTTTCGAGGCTAGAGAGCCCCGCAGTCACCGGGTCTTGGTGCGCCTTGGGGGCGGCAATCCATTCGCTCATATAGTTGCAGGCGGCGTTGACGCTGTTTGAGTTGCGCGGCCTCCTGCCTCAGCCTGGCCAGCTCCGCCTGGGTGGTGGTGGGGTCGAGTTCGATCAGCCGCTCACCCGCTTTGACGGTCTGGCCCTCTGTCACATGGATCTGGATCACCCGGCCACTCTCCAGGGGCTTGGATCAGCTTGGCTGTGGCCACTGGGGATGATCCGCCCCTGGGCCACCGCGACGAAATATCGAACCCGAACCGATCAGCGCCCAGACCACCGCCAGCAGGAAAGAAGAGCATCAGGCTCCAGCTGATCGCTCGACCGATAGGGGATGGCGGTGTATCGCGCACCTCCAGGGCCGCCGGCAGGAAGGCCTGTTCATCCGACCGGCGATAGTGCTGCGTATCCGCTCATCAGGCCTGCACCTCGCGCTGACGGCCACTCTGATGGGCGTGAAGTTGGGCGTA
>AASF01001663.1 GCA_000168735.1 Candidatus Endoriftia persephone str. Hot96_1+Hot96_2
TTAACGAATTCGCCCTTGATCCTGAAATCCGTCATATTTGTTCGGGCGGCCCCGCATCGGCTCGTGGCTACCGACCACGGTGACGTTGTCTCTAGCCCCACGGTCTAGGGCGAGGTCGATGAGCCGGTGGCAGTAGTTCTCGGGGGGCAACTGCATGGCCAGAATCTCCCCGATCTCCCGGTCCGCCACCTCCTTGTTGAGGCCGTCACTGCAGAGCAGGTAGAGGTCGCCCGGTTCGACCTGGGTATCGCCCATGTCGACATAGAGCTCTTCTACCGCCCCCACCGCCCGGGTGACCACGTTGGAGGCGGGGTGGTTCTCCGCGTTTTCCCGCAGCAGCAGGCCCCCTGCCACCAGCTCTTCCACCTGGGTGTGATCCTGGGTCAGTTGGGTCAGTTCGCCATCGCGAAAACGGTAGGCGCGGCTGTCGCCGGCCCAGAGCAACAACACGGTGGGCGGCATGGGCCAGCATCACCACAACCGTGGCGCCGATAGTCACGTTGCCGCCGCGGTGAGCGGCCTCCGTCAACAGTTGATGGTTGATGTCGAGCAGGGTCTCTTCCAGCAGATCCACCTTCTTGCTCAGGACTCCCGGCAAGGTGCAGTTGCTGCATACGCTCCACGATTATGCCGCTGGCCATGTCGCCTGAACTGTGTCCCCCCATGCCGTCTGTCACCACCCAGAGGCCCGATTCGTATCGGTCGAGGTAGGCATCCTCATTCAGTTTGCGGACCTTGCCGACGTGGCTCAATGCGGCGGAATCCCAATGTATGGTGGACGTTCCGTTCATTTTGCTTCCGTTTCTGCTGGTTCACTGATGTCCGG
>AASF01001662.1 GCA_000168735.1 Candidatus Endoriftia persephone str. Hot96_1+Hot96_2
CACCGTGTCGTACATGTGCCAGTGCCAGTTGTCCGCCGAGACATTGGCCAGGGCGGCATTGACTCCACCCTGGGCGGCAACGGTATGGGAGCGGGTCGGAAAGACCTTCGAGACCACCGCCACCCGCGCCTCGGCCTCCGCCAGCTGCAGCGCGGCGCGCAAGCCTGCGCCGCCAGCCCCCAGGATCAACGAATCAAAGTGTCGGCGCTGCAGTGACATGGCATCTCCTTAGGTTAAGCGGTGACCACAAGCAGGTATGCGCAATACCCAGTAGCCCCAGGCGATCAGCATCACCGCAACACCCCAGTGGAGCAATCGCCAGCCTAAGCAGGTAGGGGTGGACATAGTCAAGCACCACATCGCGGACCCCGACCCAGGCGTGCACCAGCAGCGCCAGCGCGAACAACAGGATCGAGCTATTGACCCAGGGACTGGCAAGAAACACATGCCACTCGGCATAGGATTGGGGCGGCATGACGATAAAGTAGAGAAGCAAAAGCGGTGTGTAGAGCCCCAGATAAACCGCACTAATCCGCTGAAACAGCCAGGCTTGCAGCCCCGGCATCTGACGACTCATAGTAATACCCCCAGCAACAGTGCAGCGAACAGCCCGCTAATCAGCACCAGCCGGGCCCAGGCCCGCGCCTGCTGCCGCGCCACGCCGACTCTCCATATCGATCAGCAGGAAGCGAATCCCCGCCAGCAGATGGTGCAGCAGGATCCACAAAAGCAAATAAAGCAGGAGTTGCGAGAACGGGTGGCGAAACAGTTCAAGCGCCTGGGCAAAGCCCTCCTCACCACTCACCGAGAGACTCAGCAGTTTTACCAGCAAGGGAATGGAGAGAAACATCAGCACCCCGGGTCAGCCGATGCAAGATCGACACCACGGCGGTGATCGGCATATGAATCTGCAGGAGATGGAGAAAAACCGGTCGTTTGTTGTTATCGACCATTCGCTCTGTTTTTTTGGATCTAGCCAAGGGATTGGACCAAGTATAGTCAACAGACCAAAAATGGGTGTGCAAACCCATAGCCTATCTCGCCCGCACTGAAGCCAACGCTGTCATGTTCAACAGCCCTCGCACGGTGATCGATGGGGTGACGATGTGGGCCGAGCCCGCCGCCCCGACCAACACCGGACCGATGGTGATGCCATCACCCAGCAACTTGAGCATGTTGAAGGCGATATTGGCAGCATCCTGATTCGGCATCACCAGCAGATTGGCCGCCCCTGCCAGCCCGGAGTCAGGGAAACGCAGAGTGCGCAGGGCTGGCATCCCAGCGCCAGATCCGCATGCATCTCGCCATCGATCTCCAGCTCCGGCAGATTTGTGCGGACGATCTTCAACGCCTGCTGCATCTTGCGTGATGAGCGCGAATCGTGACTGCCGAAGTTGGAGTGGGAGAGCAGTGCAGCCTTGGGTTCTACACCAAACCAACGCACCTCGTCGGCGCAGAGTCGCACGATCTCGGCAATATCCTCCGCCTC
>AASF01001661.1 GCA_000168735.1 Candidatus Endoriftia persephone str. Hot96_1+Hot96_2
GATCAGGCGGGGATGTTGAGATAGCTGTCGGCCGATGGGGCCGGGCCGATGCAGACCGACTCATCCGCCAGTAGCACGTGTTTCAGGTCCCGGTCGGCTTCAGAGTGGACGGCGACAGTCTTGATGCCGAGCTCTTTGCAGGCGCGCAGGATTCGCAGCGCGATCTCCCCCCGGTTGGCGATAACGATCTTGTCTATCATGGCGCTTCTCAGTCGATGATGAACAGGGGTTCGTTGTATTCGACCGGCTGGCCGTTATCCACCAGGATCTTCTTCACCACGCCCGCCTTGTCGGATTCGATCTGGTTGAGGATCTTCATCGCCTCGATGATGCAGAGGGTGTCACCAACGGCAACGCTCTGGCCCTCCTCGACGAACGATTTGCTGCCCGGCGAGGGGGCACGGTAGAAGGTACCGACCATCGGGGATTTGACTGCGTGTCCTTGGATCTCCGCTGCGGCTGCAGGAGCTGCCTCTGCGACCGGGGCCTGCGCCGGCGCCGGCGCCGCGGCGGGTGCGGCCACTGGGGCTGCGGCAACCATCTGAGTCGGCATCGAGCTGTTGCGGCTGATACGCACCGACTCCTCGCCTTCGTGGATCTCGATCTCGGCGATATCGGACTCTTCGAGCAGTTCGATCAGTTTTTTGACTTTGCGGATATCCATAGTGTTGATACTCGTTCAGTTGTTGTCTGCCGCAAGCAATCGGCTGGCTGCCTGCAGGGCAAGTTCGTAGCCCTGGGCGCCAAGCCCGGTAATCACGCCGACGGCGATATCGGATAGGTAGGAGTGTGCACGGAAGGGTTCCCGCGCATGGACGTTGGAGAGATGCACTTCGATGAAGGGGATTGCGACCCCGGCAAAGGCATCCCGCAGCGCGATGCTGGTATGGGTGAAGGCGCCCGGGTTGATGATAATGAAGCCGACCCCCGCGCTACGCGCCTGGTGGATCAACTCTATCAGTTCGTGCTCGGCGTTGCTCTGATGGAAGCGCAGCCGATGGCCCTGGGCCTCGGTCAGTTGCTCCAGGTGCTGGCGGATATCTTCCAGGGTATCGTGACCATAGATCTCCGGCTCGCGGGTGCCGAGAAGGTTCAGGTTAGGGCCGTTCAGTACCAGAATGGTCGCCATCGTCTCGAGTCATCCATAGGAGTTTGTGTGATGCCCGGCGGAACGTCCCATAACAATGCAAAAACCACTGGGTCTCCAGTGGTTGGACGGAATTGCCGAATTCATGCGGATTTTGCAAAAGTCCAGTGGTTTTGTCCAGTTTTATGCGCAGTTCCACACCAGATCGTTGCAAGATTTGGACGCTTTTTGGCCTCACGACGGCGCTTGGAGGATCCAAAGCCTGTTGCCGTATGGCGCCGAATTATATGCCTGATCAGCACGCTAGAGTAGTGGCATGATCACTTCATGCAGTCGCTCTTCTGCCAGCTCGCCATAGTGAGAGAAGACTAGCCTACCGGCACGGTCGAACAATGCGGTGAAGGGCAGCCCCTGCAAAACGGTTGCCGAGCCCGCGTGCCAGGGCGATCTCTGACCTGCCGCCGAGCAGCAGCGGATAGTTGATCGCCAGCTCCTGGGCGCGCTCCCTGGCCGGCTGAGGCAGGTCGAGGGTGATGCCAACCATTTGTAGGCCACGCTCGCCCAACTCGCGTTGCCAGCCCGGACCAGCCCCGGGGATCTCCCGCCGGCAGATCGGATTCCATGCCGCCCAGAAGTGCAGTACGACCACCTTGCCTGACCAGTCGCTGCTGGCGATGGGTTCTCCCTGCAGGTTCGCCAGTTGCAGTGCCGGCAGCTGGTGGATGGTGATCGGTCCCTGGTGTGGATTGGGTTCAATGGCCAGCCTGGTTGGCTGCTGCAGTGTCCGCAGCCCCCACCAGCCAGCCAGCAGCAGGGCCGCGATCAGCAGGGTCTGCAGGGCGTGGCCGGGTGTGCTCAGCGGATCGCCTCGACGACGTGGGTGGCGAACTCATCGGCGCTTTTGAATCCGACGACTCGGAAGCGTTTGCGCTCTGTGCCATTGCTGCCGTAGAAGATGATTGCCGGCGGTCCGGGCAGGCCGAAGTGGCCCTGCAGCAGTGCCTGGTCCGTCGCGTCGTTGGCGGTGACGTCAGCCTGTAGCAGCAGCACACCGTCGAGCGCGGCGATGACCTTGGGGTCGGCGAAGGTGTACTTCTCCATCTCCTTGCAGGAGATGCACCAGTCGGCGTAGAAATCGAGCATCACCGGCCTGCCTGCGGCACTTGCCTGGGCCACCTCTCGCTGCAGGTCGGCCAGGCTCTTGATGCGCTTAAATCTGAGCTCCTCGGTATGGCCGGCAGCCGCGCCACCGGACGCTACCAGTCCACGCAGTGGCTGCAGGGTATCTTTACCACCCGCCGCGGCACCTATCAGCAGCAGTGCGCCGTAGATCAGCAGCACCATGCCAAGCCCCTTCCATAATTTCTGCCAGCCGCCGGCGTCGATCTCCAGATGGCGCAGTGCACGCCATGTAGATGGCAGAGACCACCAGCAGCATGCCCCACAGGAACATCGCGATGTCAGCGGGGATGAAGG
>AASF01001660.1 GCA_000168735.1 Candidatus Endoriftia persephone str. Hot96_1+Hot96_2
CCTTAGCTTGGGCTGGACAGGGACTAAGACCAGTCGTACACAAGGAGAAATCCGCTATTCAGGCTGGCGTTCCAACTTGGCCAGACGTTCCGGTAAGCCTGCGAAGTCAAACTTCGCCTCATCGCCATAGAAATCCACCAGGGCTTTCTGCAGACGCCGCAGCGGGGCCTTCCGGGCAAACTCTGAGTCCAAGGCTGTGGTCCACTCCCGGGTTTTCTCATTGAGCAGACCGACCAGTTGCGAGTCGTCCTCTCCCTTGCCTTTCACTGCAAACATCAGCCAATCCCCGATCAGCACACCGCGCTGTTTGCTCTCAATGATGTGGTGATGCGATTTTTTGCTGACTTCAAGGCGTCCATTATCACGATTCACGGCATAGTGGCGCAGCCCCTGCGCCATAACGACCTCCATGTCAGGCTTGATCGAAATGATAGCTGGCACAGAGAAACCTGATTCAAGATAGAAAGAACGCTCTATAGGTTCTCTTGAAGGAGTCTCCAAAGAAGCAACCAGCGAGCGCCCCGTCAAAATTCAACTTGCCCCCGCTTAATCCCGACCAGTGAATAGAGAGTGGGCGCGATATCGATCAGCGAAGCCCGTTGTGAGCGTCTCACCCAGGGGGAAATTGGTGTTGCCCGAAACCTTTTATCCCCAAAACCACTGCATGCTGTTCACGCCTCAAGATATTGGTTCCGTGCCCCCAGTCTTCCCGCTCAACCATCATCACGTAACGGATCAAAACCCTGCCTAGTTGATGCCCCGCCAGCGCCAACCTCGGTATAGGCACTGCAGCGTCTCATCCATGCGATTCGCCATGATCAGACAACAACACCACAATCGCATTCTCCAACACACCCTGTTCCCGCAGGGCGTTCATCAGATCATTGAATTGCGCATCAACCTCGGGCCACCGCGCTCCGGTAGAAGAACATCCGGTTCGAAAGCGTATCACCTGTTTGGCTGGCATCAAGTGAAGTCTGCGACCAGTAGTAGGGCCAATGAGGCAGGCAGAAATGGGTGACCAGAAACAGCGGCTTGTGCCGATCGCGCTGAGTGATCACGTACTTCAGCCGGTCAAGGAAAGATTTTGGCTGATAGGTCTCACTGACTCCTCGATTCAGATAATTGTAGGGAAAAAGCAGCCGGCCCAACCAGGTATCGAGCAGACGGTTGGTCAACGGCGTATCGTTGATGCTGGCAAGCACAAAATCCCCTACGCCAATCTTCGGCCCCACCTCCTGCTCAAAACCATAGCTGGCATCGAAGTTGGCAAAGCGCCTCTCATCCATCGCGATGATAGTTTGATAATCGATCTTCTTGAGTGTCCAGGCCAGATTTTCATCCATCTCAACTCGGGTCGGGTCGATCAGGTTATATCTTGCCCCGGGTACTCTTCGGATAACGCCCGGACAAAATGCTGCTCCAGGCGGGGAAAGTCCGGGCCAATGGCGTAATCGTTTCAGGAAAAACAGCAGCGGAGTTTAGAAAATCATCAATTGCCGGGGTCGATCCCTCTCCAGCCGTGAAATATCCGACATGATCCAGACGCAGGGAATCGACGCCAATCACAATGATATTGGGACGATTGGATGCACCAGCCTCAGACAGGGGCACCGCGGGAAAAAACAGGGGGATTGCCAGCAACAGTGCCAACCCCACTGCCACCGCACCGATTCGAGTCGGGCGTTTCCG
>AASF01001659.1 GCA_000168735.1 Candidatus Endoriftia persephone str. Hot96_1+Hot96_2
GATCACAACCGCTGCAGTTTCCACCGCTGGGAGGATGCTGATGCTGCGACCGATGAGGTCGGCATAGCCGGGGGTGTCGATCAGATTGATCAAGGGCGAATTCGCCCTTGATCAGCACTGGCAGATCGGTCCGGTCTCCCGCCACCTTGGCGATGGCGCGTTTTAGAATGTCGATCTCAGTGCTCACCACCTCACGCTGATTGATGTAGAAATTACCCCGCTCGTCGATGGTGATCTCGATCATCTCAGCGGCGTTCTCCGCATCCTCGCCGGCGGCCTCCGGCAGTTCCACCTTGATCTCGGTCTCCTTATCAAAGGTGGTTGAGACCATAAAGAAGATCAGCAGCAGAAACACCACGTCGATCAGCGGCGTGACATCCAGCTCTGGGGATTGTTTGCGATGGGGGCGAAGATTCACGGGCCTACTCCGAAGTCACTTCTCGTTCACCGTGGATCACTTCGATCAGCTTCAGCGCCTGCTCCTCCATCGCCACCACCAGCTTCTCCACCAGCCCCATGAAGTAGCGGTGAAACATCAGGCTGGGAATCGCCACCGAGAGCCCCGTCGCGGTGGTGATCAACGCCTCGGAGATGCCACCGGCTAGGATGCCGGGGTTGCCCACACCAGCTGTAACGATGGCGCCAAATACCTTGATCATGCCGATTACGGTGCCCAGCAGACCCAGCAGTGGGGTGATCGAGGCGATGGTACCGAGGGTATTGAGATAACGTTCAAGCTCCAACACCACCTGGCGCCCGACCTCTTCGATCGACTCCTTCATCACCTCTTTGGAGTGGCGGTGATTGAGCAGGCCGGCGGCGAGAATCCGCCCCAGCGGTGAGCTCTCCCGCAGCGTTTTCAGATCCGCCTTGTCGAGTTTTTTGTCCCGGTGCAGCCGCAGTATCTGCTGCATCAGAAACTCCGGCATCACCCGTTTACGCTGCAAAGACCAGAAGCGTTCCAGAACGATCGCACTGGCGACCACTGAACAGGTGATGATTGGCAGCATCAGCCAGCCGCCCGCTTTTACGAATTCAAACACTGGGAGTAGGCCCTCGCTCGTATCAGATGCCGAGAAACGGCACACATCTTACTGTAACTCAGCAGCATACCGAAAGTGGCACACTCATTCTCCAGAACGCGGCGCTTGCGACCAGTAGTGCGGTTCCATCTGCCGGAATCCGATTGGCGTCAACCCAACACCTTCCCGCTCCGGACGAAACAGGATCGCCCCGCTGATCGCCGTATCGAAGAGCTGACTGCCCACCTGCTGCCAGCGCGCCACAACCTCAGGATGGGGAAAACCGTAGCGATTGCGCGCGCCTCTGGAAAATAGCACATACTTAGGCGATACCACCTCCACCAAAGCCTGGCTGGAGGAGGTTTTGGAGCCGTGATGCGACGCCACCAGGATATTCGATCCCAGCGTCTGACCATACTCAGCCACCAGACTCGCCTCACCCTTCTGTTCCAGATCCCCCGGCAGCAGCAGACTGGCCTGGTCATCGCTTACCTGCAGGACGCAGGAGCTGTCGTTGCCATGAAATACATCCCGTCCTTCGACTGGCGGATGCAGCACTCGGAAGCTCACCCCGTCCCACTGCCACTCCATGCCGGCGCTGCAGAGTTCCGCCTCGGGAAAACGCATAACTTCACCGCCTAACAGACGCGCCACCGTCAGTGCCTTCAACACCATCGGCACGCCCCCAGCATGA
>AASF01001658.1 GCA_000168735.1 Candidatus Endoriftia persephone str. Hot96_1+Hot96_2
CTTGATCAATGAACTGACACATCTGTTGCCGGATAATACCTGGCTCGAGTCAACTCGAGAGGGATGCGGGAGATGTGCAGTGTGCATGGTTTTTCCTGCGTCGGCGTCGACGCTAATCTCGCTGCTGGAGTCATCGAATAGCTTTAGCGATGCACGCTTTCGCTCCTCCATTACCAAGAACGCAATCAATGGATATTGGAGCGGTTCCATCTCTCCGCGCAATTTGTCACGGAGGCGACTCGATGAGGCTTGGTGTATCTCCCAGCCTGCGCAAGCTGGCAGCACAGCTAATTTGCTGCTGGTTGCTTGGTTGGTCGGGGGGCGCGGCGGCTCTGCTGATCCCGTATTTGACGATCAAGCAATCCTACGATGATGATGAGAATTNGGCCAGCGTTCCCGCAAACGCCATTGGAGAATTCTATCAACGTTCCGGTGGCTGTAGCGGAAGCATTACAACAACAGTATCAGCAACTAGAGATGGCTAACCGGAGGGACAAGCGTTATCTGAGGGCACAGAGTGAGTCTCTTGGCGGTGCTGAGCTCCAAGGTATATTGACCCGTGTAGTTCGCCCGAGCCGGGGCAAGCTCTTGAGTACACGGGTGCTACCGATCGAACAAGATGGCAGCTTCGGCAGGGTCTCTATCCGGGTTAGCATGAAGGGGGCGATGGAGTCGATATTTGGTGTTCTCTATGCGCTGGAATCGGGAGAGCCCTATCTGCTTATCTCTGATCTGCAGCTGCAAGGAAAACGCACATCCCGCCGCCATGGGGCAGCGGGCAGAAATCAGTGGGCTAAGGCCGGGACTGAGCTTGCTTGTACTTTTGTTCTGTCGGGTTACATCCAGGGGCTGAGGGTGAATAGCATCAGTGCCCGTATTAATATCCTCAGTCTGTTGTTGCTGTTGGCCCTCGCGGGGCTTGGCAAGCTACTGCTTCTGCAATGGGAAGATATGGAACGGAAGCAGGACGACTCGCGGCCAGTATCCACCCAGGCGAATGGGGTGGCTAACACGCTGAAATTGCCAGACAGTGGCGCCTATACCATCCCTGCCGCCGCAGTGCCTTTCGTGAGGTGCTTGAACGCCCTCTGTTTATTGAAGGCGCGTGTGGCGCCTCAGCCCGGAGATCCGACAGGTTCAGCCCGGTGGTACCAGGCGCGCCCCAGTCTACAGCTGGAGGGGGTAGTGATCGTCAATCAGCGGCGCATCGCCAGTGGTAAGAGAGGGTGCCGGGGTAATTCGGTGATCCGTCTACCAGGTGGGGGATAATTATAGTGGTTGGTTGGTTGCCCGAGCTCCCCACGGGATCCGGGTGATGATGAGACAGAATGCTAGCCATATCGAATTGGCGCTCGATGCTGATC
>AASF01001657.1 GCA_000168735.1 Candidatus Endoriftia persephone str. Hot96_1+Hot96_2
GCGAATGAATTAGCGGCGCGAATCGCCCTTAGCTTCCCAAGGGATAACAGATCCACACTGACTGGATATTCATGAATTACCCAACCTTCGCAGCATCTGACCTATCCATCGCAATAGCCCCACTACCGGATAAGAAATGATCTTTAGACAATGACGTTAACAGACTGGCCGTTACAGAGTCTCCGAACACGTCGGCCGAACACCAATCCTACGATTGCCTGTAGCATTAAGAGCCCAAGAATCGCCCCAAGAATTACAAGGACTTCGACCGGAACCGTATTTAGGTACTGCGTTGCGACAGGCACAACAAATGGGGCTGCAAAGGCGATCAAGAAAGTGGCAAAAATAATGCGACCACCCGCATGCCTCCGCCCAAGCATGATTAGAAATCCGCCGATGACGATTGCGGTGGCAATTAAAGCAGACTGGATCGAATATATTTCAGTAGCCATAGCCCTACAGCATCATGCACCTCAATCGACCACGATTTGACAGAAGGTTTGGTGCTACCGGGGACTCCGTTGAATCCTCGATAGCTTCAAAAACCTTCTTCATGCTTGATGCTTTGGAAGATCATTGCATATCCCTCGCCCAGAATTCGTTCCTTCGTTTCCGGCTACGCCCCCCAAGAGCCATCCGCAGCAGCACAAATGTCAACCTTGTTTTTAATTACTCGCCCGTTCGGGTCGCGTTCTTTGACGATTACCCTGCCGGCAGGTGCGCGTCAATGTAAGATTCGCTTCACTCGTCTGAATTGGAGTCCTTGCCTGTTGCTCCTGGCGGATATTGGCCTGCGGTTGCCGGCTCTCTGTGCCTGCATTCTGATTTGTCGCATAGCTACGTTCACTAGGTAGCGCGAGATACGCACCACTCACATAACCGATCGCTGTCCCGTTCTCGGCTAGCAGATACCAATTGTTCTTTGTTTTTCCCAAAACCTGAAAAGCTTCTCCGCGGTCTAAAACAAGTTTGACAGGATGCTCGGTGCCCGGGCCAAGCCTCATATTTACCCTGCTTTTAGTAACTCGCATCCCAGTAGCCTGTTCAAGTGGGGTGGATGTGAGGACGACCTCAGAATCTCTGATAATTCTCTTTGTTTTTTTCTCGACTCTTGGATTTCCTGTTGGCGTGATGACCGCAGAAGCACCAGAGTGGTCGCTGTGCCAGGTAACTGGCCGGTTGCTCTGCCCAGTAGCAGCAACATCAAGGACTTTCTGCTGCAAGGACTCACGATCCTGAGCATCCAAATGAGCGCCAATTCTATTGCCAATGAATCCTCCAATGAGCGCGCCGATCAACGCACCAACTGCTCGGTTGTCCTTCGAAATACTCGCACCAATTGCTGCTCCCGTACCAACACCTATTGCAGTACCAGTTTGCTCTTTCGTCATTTGGCGTGGAGTACACGCCGCAACAGCGGTGGCGTACGATATGATGATTGCGAGTCTCATTGACGATTTCTTCATAGTTTTCTCAGTCCTGGTCATGGCGGCCGTGAGTTCTTAATGTTCCACCAGAACGCCGGGGCGGTCAGTCCGCGATAAATAAACGATCGAAAGTAACTGCAATATCTTGTTCCTTGAAATACTCACCCCAGACGTTAAGAACTGCACGCTCAAGTTCTTTCGAATGTCGGGAGCGCTGGATATATCTGATGTTGGCGCTTATGTCCCCGTGGGTCCGAAAGCGGATACTCTTTGATCATTTCTTCTGCTAGAGGTACGACATCATAAAAGCGAAACTTATAGTGGTTCTCCATCATGTCGCTGACCATATAAAGCCCGAGTGGTGTCCCGCCCGCCTCATCGACGATTTGGCTAACGGATTCGAGCAACGGAGAGTACGAAGATTGTCCTGGCATTTTTAATTCTTCGGCAAGTTGCCTTAGCGGTTCAGAGAAGGCAGTTTCGAAGCGCTTCTTGACGCGATTGCAGTTTTGATACAGCGCATTGCATTCTTCTTCGCTGCCAGGATTGCAGAGATCGAAAAGTCTCTCTACCTCAGTCGTTTTCCGCTTATCACCGACAATGCCATTAGATCGTAAGGCGTCCTTGGGCCGGAATTCCTGCATACACATCGGAGAGCAAAGTTTAAACGCGGTTTACGTCGTCTATCCCCCAGGTATCGCTCTTGTCGATCAGCACTGTGGTTCGGTGGATTTCACCCTCCGGCGGGCAGAGAGTTACCTCGTCTAATGGCTGTTTGTTTGACAACTGCGTTTTCAATACCAACGGGATGGCAAGAACCACTGCAGTGACGGCGATCATGATGACTGCCGTTTTATCTTTTTTGCTGAACTTCTTTTTCACGCATGCTCTCCGGCAGGCGTACTCTCTCCAGAAACGAGCCATTCCGGCTCTTTGTCTTTAATCTCTTCTTGGAGAGAATCGACTGAACTCGTGCGTTCGAACAGTTCCCGTT
>AASF01001656.1 GCA_000168735.1 Candidatus Endoriftia persephone str. Hot96_1+Hot96_2
CGCCCTTGATCAGGACCTAGCCGCCGCCTCACCCACCCCGCTGGCAGAAAAATCCTCCGGACGGTCGCGAGGGTTCCCACCCACACCGGGGCGAACCTGGACCTTCATCCGAAACAACAAAAGCTCTCGCTGCAGACGAACCACTGCCGGGACACACTCACCAGTTCGCAGAAGATGCCACTGATGAGGAGATCCTGCGGGTAATGATGGAACAGCTTGCACAATTTGGAGCTGGAAGCAGAGCCAGGCGCTTCCCAGATGAGCCTGTCGCGCTCTGGGCAGGACGATAAAAATGGGGCCGCCGCCGGGCCTGCCGATCCCTGGCCGAGGTCGAGTACGAAACGATTAGGGTCAACCGGGATGTGCTCAATAATCTCCAGGTGGGGCAGCCACTGGAGTTGCCGATCCCGCAGGAGGCCAAATCCTACTACGGAACCATTGAAGAGACCCACAATCAGCTGGATGGCCAGGTGCAGGTCTGGTCTGGCGGGTTAGAGAATGGCGGCAACTTCAGCAACTTCACCCTCACCCAGGGGCAGCAAAGCACCGTAGTGATGGTCGCCACTGGGCAGCCGCATCTACCAGATTGAGATCAACAACCGCACCGGCCGTGGCGCGGTCATCGACAACCGGACACTCTCGGTATTCAAAATCCCTGGCGATAGCGTAAAGCCCACCGAGCCCACCACGCCTATCCCAGGAGGCGAGCCGGATGCCTGATCCATCAAGAAAAACACGCTCTCAAATTACAGTGGAACCCATAAACACAACCAGGAAAGTTAGGGGAAAACCATGAAGCCAACCGCTTTCTGAAGCTAACAGCCGCNGGGCCCTTCGCCCTCGGCTTCTAGTTTCCCAGAATGCCCTGCCATGGCAGAGATCATCACCCGTCGATGTGCTCGGTCTCTACACCAAAGACCTCACCGATGCCGGCAAGGATGGCCCCACCCGGCTTGCCGCGATGGTCGAATTTGCCAATCAAGCACTGGAGAACAGCCAGGTCGATATGCGCTACCGGTTGGTCCACACCCAACAGGTCGATCTCGTCAACGATGGCAATACCGATGGGGATGCGCTGGACGCCGTCACCAATGATATGTGCCGTCAGCGGCACTGCGGGACCAGTATGGCGCGGATATGGTGAGCATGATCAAGGCG
>AASF01001655.1 GCA_000168735.1 Candidatus Endoriftia persephone str. Hot96_1+Hot96_2
TGGACACTGGATCCGGGGCACACGGGCTACCGGCTCTGGCGACCACTCGATGACCGGGACTGGCGTGATCTGCTTGGCCTGATGGATACCTATCGTTGCATCCGCCGGATCGCAGCAGATACCGGTGTGTCGGTCTGGGGGTAGAGGCGATGGAAAGCACGAAGGAATCCGATTTGGTCACTGCCGTGTTGATGTACGCCATTCGCTGCTTGGCCGAAGGCGATCATGTGGCCTTGCAAAACATGAAATTCGGTCCACGCGAGATCGAGGCCCTGCGGGAGATGAACGTCTCGGATCTCTACCGCGTTGAATCGCTTCGTGCCCACTGCCTGGACATTGCCCTGAATCGGCAGGTGTACTGGCTGATGATCGATCACCTGCGGGTGCAACGTGAATCGGAAGAGACTCTGCAGTCGCTGATCGCTGCCGATGCGCCGCATGAGATGCTGTTGATCCTGTTCGGGTTGAATGCCCGCGACTACGGTCGTCTAAGGCGTACTCTGTCGGTGAACCCTTCGGTGGGGCGTCCCCCCCGAGGCCGACGAGGAAAGCTCCCACCGGCTTTGGCAGGCCTGGTCGAGCCGGGTCGATGGGGAGGTAACAGTGTTACTCGCGCCCACGGATTACCTGGAACTCCACAGGGAAACCGGGGTGCCGATGCGCGCTATCTGGAACCTGACCCAGCGATGGGGCCCAGCACGGAAACCTGACCCGGCCAGAACGATGATGATGCCGCTCAGGTGGGTGGCGATGAATGATCAGGTACGCGCCATACGTTCGGAGACACTCGCCCTCGATGAACTGATCAAGGCCACCATTGCGCGTGTGGAGGCCTCGCCCAACGGCGGGCGCCACCGACACGGTACTATTTCTTGGCAATCGGCATCAGTCGTTTCCCACAGCCGTGATTCGGGATCCAGTGCTCGAGCCGGTCGACAAACTGGTGTGGATGGTCATCATGCTGACGGTTCGGGAGACGGGGGCCAATACTGCTTTTCCGAGCTATGAGGCCATTTCCCGCATGGCCAATGTCTCATCTCGCTCCACCATCGCTCGTGCAATCGCCATACTGCGTGCTTCACGCTGGTTGACCCTGTGCGGTCGGACACGCAATGCCAGTGGCAGATTTCGCGGTAATGTCTACGCTCTACACGATGAACCCTTGCCACTGGCGGACGTGATTCACCTTGATGGTGACTACATGGCCTTTCTGAACAAGGCTGTGAGCCATGGCCATGCGCGGGTGCGTACGGTGGCTCAGGGCGTGCTGGCGTCCATCGATGAGGATGTCGAAAATGGGCGCAACGTGTGTGTAACTGGAGCATCCGATCGAACGGCGGATACAGTCTGCGGTGGGCACGGGTAACGATGGTCCACGCCGGTTCTTTTCCCTTTACCCGGAAGGTTATCCAGCAGATTCACCATGACCAAAAATCGAACACGGCAAAGAGCCACGTTCGAAAATCGAACGCACAAAAATCGAACTCGGGTTGTAGTAGTAATAATAAAAAAAACTACTACTACTTCTGGTAAGGGCTCGTCGAAATTTATG
>AASF01001654.1 GCA_000168735.1 Candidatus Endoriftia persephone str. Hot96_1+Hot96_2
ATCAGCCGGGCAAGTAGCGGAACAGGCGGTCAGTGTAGTCCATCATCGGGGCGATGGAGAGGCGGCGGTTTGGCTGGAGTGAGTGCTGTGGCATTCCCGGATTCTACAAGAGCCAGCGGGCAAGATGGTGTGGCTTTACCCCGTTGATATCCTGGTAAGTTAAGATTTTCGGCTGCTTAAAATGGAATAACATCCATGCTTATAAAATCCCCCATCGCAATTGGAGCGCAGGTCGTCACTGCAGTCAGGCAATGAAAATGCTTTTTCTATTGGTGTTGCTCAGCCCGTAACGGAGCAGGTGATATCAACGCATCATTCGTCAATACACAAAACTTTGCCCAATGTCAGCAGAAGGCGTTGCTGGTCAAGGGGATCTTTCTATCGGCACAGATCCCAGTCGTCGAGAGCCGCTGTATCAGCAGTGAGTTGCAGTTTTCAGAGTTTGGGCACGCCACATCATCTGGTATGCCCCGTCACTTCTATCTGGTCCGTTTCAACAGCGAGGCCGTCACCATTCGCCCGATCGCCGATTGGCAGAGCTGCATGGCGATGCAGCAGCGTGACACCGGGCCGGGGCGGCTCTACTGCAGCAGTTCTATCCAGTCGTTAGGGAGCCTCTGATTAAGTCTGGACGAAGTGGATTGTGATTCAGAATTTTCAGATTCAAGGCGCAAATCGCCCGTAAAGCTACCGCTCCCTGCTCACGCGCCTCCCCGACATCCCCTGTCGGGGATAGCTGGCTAATTGCGAACGACGGCATGGATGCAGGAGGTAGAGCAACGCATGGAGCCGTTGCCGAGATTTGCCACGCAGAAGCTGGATATTCTGGGTACAAGATACGCGTTCATGACTTGATCAGAGGCTCCTTAGAGCGTTAATCCATGCCCAACCTGTCTTAATTGGCCGCGGGTGGTGTGATAGAAATGTGAATGATTCGTGATGGCATCTCGATCTGCTGCTTCCATACTTTTGTCTAGATCCTGACCAATCACATCATAGGAGGAGAGATGATGAGAAGCGCGCTGTTGTATGGGGTGATGATACTGATCCCGTTGCTCTACGGCTGTTCCGAGTCGATTGCCGGAAAACCGCTCGAGATGCAGAAGATGGACGACAAACTGGAGCTGGCGACCTTTGCCGGCGGCTGTTTCTGGTGTGTCGAATCGGATTTCGAGAAGCTGGAAGGGGTGCAGGAGGTGATCTCCGGTTACACCGGCGGTAGTGTCGACCAGCCAAGCTACGAAGCGGTGTCGGCTGGTGGTACCGGCCATCTGGAGGCGGTGCAGGTCTACTACGATCCGCAGCGGATCAGTTATGAGACGCTACTGGAGGCGTTCTGGCGACAGATCGACCCGACCGACAGCGGCGGGCAGTTCGTCGACAGGGGCGAGCAGTATCGTTCGGCGATCTTCTATCACAACCCGCAGCAGCAGGCCGCGGCGGAAAAGTCCCGTGCTGCGCTGGCCAGCTCGGGGCGCTTTGATCGCCCCATTGTGACCGAACTGCAGGCTGCTTCCAGGTTCTGGCGGGCTGAGTCCTACCACCAGGACTACTACCAGAAAAATTCGCTGCGCTACAAGTTCTATCGCTACCGCTCGGGGCGTGATCAAGG
>AASF01001653.1 GCA_000168735.1 Candidatus Endoriftia persephone str. Hot96_1+Hot96_2
TCCGCTTTGAGGTCTCGGCGATGTGCTGCGCTAAATTCTCTACTGTGGAGTCAGTGTCGATCAGGTAGCAGCAACTGGCCGGGAGTTGCAGCTCGAACGGCCCCTGCGCGGCTTGGTAGGCGATCTGTAGATAGCGCACCCCATCTTCGACGTTCTCGCCCTGAACGTAGCTGCGGCTACAGATGAAGATATCGCGCCAGCGTGCGGCCCACTCCTGCTCCAGTGTCGCGTCGCGCTGGCCGTTGCGCAGAATCTGGATCGGCGAGCGGTGGCCGTGGGCGATGCGCTGGCAGTTGCCGGCGTGCTGTTGCAGGCCGTGGCTGTATTGGTAGCCGGCGCCGTCGCAGGGTTCAGGGTAGAGGTGGATGCCGAGCCGCTTTACATTGGTGGGCATCAGCGGTGTCAGAGTCGCCTCGATGGCCTGGGTGACCGCCTCGCTGTCGATCCGCAGCGCATCGATCAGGCAGATGGCATCGGTTGGTGAGCGGTGGTGGATGAAGCGGCCATTGTCCAGCGTAAATCGCAGCTCCAACATCTCGCCCTGCTGGGTCAACTTGAGCCCGGGGTTGGCGTTGGGCACTAATAGTTTGTGGTCGAAGTGCTGGTCCAGGCTCTGCTTGACTTGGCGTTTGACCTCGGCGAAGTCGAGTACCATGCCTTGGGCGTCGAGTCCGCCCGCCAACTCTACATCGACCAGCCAGCTCTCGCCGAGAAGGCCACGATGCGGGTCCAGGTAGGAGAAGTCGATAACAGTCAGGCGGTTGACGAAGAGTCGGGTCATGGATTTTGAACGGTTCGCTGCTGATTAACGCTGGATCGGGGGCGATCTGCCAGATCTGCTGCGCATACTCCTGGATGGTGCGGTCGCTGGAGAAGTAGCCCATCTGCGCGGTGTTGAGTATCGCCATCTGGTTCCAGATCTCTGGCTGGCGGTAGATGGCATCGGCCCCGATCGCTGCACTCAAGGTAGGCCTGGAAGTCGGCCATCACCATAAAGTGATCGCGATCCAGCAGGCTCTCCACCAGTGGTTTGTAGCGCTCCGGCTCTTCAGGCGAGAAGAAACCGTTGCCGATCATTTCTACCACCCGCCGCAGCAGCGGCTCGGACTCGAAGTGGTAGCGAGGATGGTAACCCCTGCTGGCAGCGCTGTTTCACTTGGTCGGTGGTGAGGCCGAAGATGAAGATATTCTCTGCTCCCACCTGGTCGCGGATCTCCACATTGGCGCCCGTCCAGGGTGCACCATGGTGAGTGAGCCGTTGAGCGCCCAGCTTCATGTTGCCCGGTGCCCAGAGGCCTCCATGCCGGCGGTGGAGATTCTGCTGCGACAGCTCCGCTGCGGGGATGATGTCGCCCGCGGTGGTGACCATCGTAGTTGGGGATGAACCAGCACCTTCAGCCGCCTTCTTAACTGCTTGGTCGTTGTCGATGACCGTCGGCCACATCGTTGATCAGGCGGATGATCAGCTTCGCCATGAAGTAGCCCGGGGGCCGCCTTGCCGCCGAAGATGTAGTGTGCGTGGCACCACCTCGGCGTCGGGGTGCGTCGAGCAGGCGATTGTAGTGGGCGATCACCCGCATCAGGTTGAGCAGTTGGCGCTTGTATTCATGGATCCGTTTCACCTGTACATCGAACAGGGTGTGGGGGTCGATCTGTTGCCCCAGGTGGAACTTAACCAGCTCTGCAAGGCCGCTGTTCTGTTGACCAGTTTGGCTGCGGCGAATCGCTCCTGAAAGCTGCTGTCGTCGGCCCAGCGGGATCAGCGCCTCGAGCTGGTTCAGGTCACGCACCCAGGCGTCGCGCGATCGCCTCGCAGATCAGTGCCGAGAGGGGGCGGTTGGCCTGATAGAGCCAACGGCGTGGGGTGATGCCATTGGTGATGTTGATGATCTTGTTAGGATAGAACTCATCGAAGTCGTGGAAGGTCGATGACTTCAGCAGTCCGGAGTGGAGGGCCGAGACGCCATTGACCTTGTAGGCTGACGATGATCGCCAGATAGCGCCATGCGCACCCGCCGGACATCCTGCTCATCGATCACCGAGAGGCGCCGCTGCCGCTCGGTGTCGCCAGAGTGGAGGTAGGACACCATCAGCAGAAAGCGGCGGTTGATCTCATAGATCAGCTGCAGATGGCGTGGCAGCAGCCGCCCTAGCAGCTCCACCGGCCAGCTCTCCAGGGCCTCTGGCAGCAGGGTTGTGGTTGGTGTAGGAGAAGATCTTGGTGGTGATCTCCCAGGCCAGCTGCCACTCCAAATGGTACTTGTCGATCAGCACCCGCATCAGCTCCGGGATAGCGATGGCAGGGTGGGTG
>AASF01001652.1 GCA_000168735.1 Candidatus Endoriftia persephone str. Hot96_1+Hot96_2
TGAATTAGCGGCGCGAAGTACCTGATCATAGCCTCCAGGCACACCATCATTGTCGGCATTGCCCACGCCGGGGTCATCCCCGTTCCAGAAGCCATCGGAGAGCAGCACTGCAAAATTCTGCTGGCAGGTGCCGCCCAGATCGGCCTTTAAGATCGGCGAAAAGCCGTTGGCGCTGTTTGGATCATCACCCAGGCGTGAAGCCAAACAGATCTCTATCTGCCCCGCTTGAGCCGATGAAATACTCACCGACCCGGTGCCAAGCCCGCGGCGCAGCGGTGTCCGAACCACCGACTCGGCCGCGCAGCAGGTTCGCCATGATCTGAGCCTTGTTGGCCGTCTCGGTGGCATTATTATCGGGGTTGGTAAACGTATCCACCGAGGCGACCGGGGTGCCTACCTCACGTGAACCACTGCCCGGCACACTATCGTTCTGATTGATCAGCCCCAAGCCGAGGCGAGCCCGCGAATCTTCGATCACCTCGGAGATCGCCCGCTTCATTACATAGTGGCGTTTACGATAGTAGCTAAACCAATTAGCGAAATTGGTCTGCTGCTCAGCGGTGAGATCGGTATTGACCCAGACCCTCGCGTTATCGTCAGCAATGGGGCACTCACCCTCGTCATACTCCCCATCACCATCTGCATCGTTCCAAGGGTAGTAGAAGACACCGCCGGGGTTGAATTCGCTGGTCAGGTCGCACGTATAGCCCGCATTACCTGTAGTATCTTTGATGTCTTTGGCGCTACCAGCGAATGAAAAGTTATTGCTGGTCGACTCACAGCTTAGGCCGGCCCTGGCCTCACCGGTAAAGGGGTGGATCCGGGCATTGGTGATCGACTGGTCGGTGAAGGCGTTTCCAGCGGGTATCGACAGCCACGCCAAGGCAGTATAGGTCTTACTCCGGATCATAGTGCCATGACGTTGAAGCCGGCGCACAGGGTCAGTTTGGCGTACTCCCGCTCCGTAGCGCTAAACGAATCATGGTAAGGATTGAAGCGGATGTTGTAAGCGGTTGTAAGTACGGGGTGACCACCTGTTGGTATCGACCCCCTCCCGAAACAACACTTCCCAACTCATACTTCCCGAGTCGTCGAGCATGAAGAAGATATTCGGCTGCACTGATTGCGCCAGAAACAGTGGAACCTGCGCCAGCGGACCGGGGGCCGCCTGCCCTTGGCTGCTGCAGATCACCAACAGTGCGGCGCCAGCCAGACGCGAAAAACGGCGTGCGGAAACGGCCCGCCAGCTTGGTCGATAGGTCTGTCTGCTTTTCATTCCGCCCTCCTCCTATTTATTCACAAGGGCATCAAAACGTGGCTCTGCAACAACCTGCCGGGCGGCGCGGTCCTGCCCCCAAGCCGATGGCGGTGATGCGAAAGGCCTGCCTGGCACTGGTACTGGCACTCACCTTGCCCATGGTCAGATCGATCTTGACGTCGGCCGGGCCGACATACTCGATGATAAAGCGTGGCTGCTGTGCCACCTGTTGGTCGAAGCTGGGCAGCACTCCGGTACCCAAGTCATCC
>AASF01001651.1 GCA_000168735.1 Candidatus Endoriftia persephone str. Hot96_1+Hot96_2
CCCTTAATTCTGTTCCATAATTTTCAGGTTGTAGCTGAGACCGGCAGGGTAAATATAAAGCAGGCCCCACCCTGGGGCAGATTCTGTGCGCTGAGTCTACCACCATGCGCCTCGACGATCCCGTGACTGATAGAGAGCCCCAGCCCCATGCCACCCGACTTACTGGTGACAAAGGGAGCGAACAGCGTTTCGATCATTTCGAGCTTGATACCCGGCCCGGTATCACTGACCCGCACCTGCACCGAAGCCACGCCATTGGCCTCGGTGGTAATCACCAACTGACGCTCCGTTTCGTCCCCGGCCATCGACTCGATAGCGTTGCGCGCCAGGTTCAAAATCACCTGTTCCACCTGAATCCGCTGCACCCTCATCTGCGGTGGATTCGGCATCAGCTCCAGCCGTACCGCCACATCCGCCCGCCGTGCTTCCGGCTGGATCAACACCGCCACTGCATCCACCAGGGTATTGATATCGACCCGGGAGCGCTCCAGCGGCTCTTTGCGCACAAAACGTCGGAGCTGCCGAATGATCGCTCCGGCACGCTCCGCCTGGGAGGCGATACGCTCCATCACATCGGCACAGGCCTGCTGCCCCCTCCTTACCGGATTCGAGTAGACGAATGCTGGCATGGGCGTTGGTGGCGATGGCAGTCAGCGGCTGATTCAACTCATGGGCGATACCCGACGCCATCTCACCCATGGTGCTGAAACGTGCCACCCGGGCGAGTTCGTTCTGGTGCTGACGCGCCTCATCCTCTGCCTGTTTACGTTTGGTGATATCACGGAACACCACCACCGAACCGAGGGTCCGCTCCGACTCATCCTTCACCGGGGTGCAACTGTACTCCACCGGAATACTGTGCCCAGCCTTGTGCCAGAAGGCATCGTCAGAGACGAAGCGGGGCTGGTTGTCACGAAAGGTCTGGTAGACCGGGCAATTCTCCGCCGGATGAGGGGTGCCATCCGGACGGGTGTGGTGCAGAATCTCATGCTGGTTTAGGCCAATCAGATCCTCCGCCGACCAGCCGGTAATCGCCTCCGCGGGGCGCGGCTGAAAAAGGTGCAGTTGCCGTGCAGGTCGACACCGTAGATGCCATCGGCCACCGAGTCGAGGATCAGCTCATGCTGCTGCTCCAGACGGCTTTTGGCGCGCTGCAGCTCCCGATTCAGGCGCAGTACCCAGAGGGTCATCAACGCCATAAAGATCAGGAAGATCAACCCGCTCAGCAACCAGTACCAATAGCGTTTGATGGCATCCAGGAGGGTAAACTGAGCGGGCTTCTCAAACGGGCGCAGATGCAGCTCCTTCAGCAACTCACGTACCCGCTGGTAGTCGAGAGGAATGGTCCAGCCGGAGTAACGTCCCTGAATCGCTGCCGGATGGTTCTGCGGCATGTTGAGCAGGGCCACCGCCACCCGCTGCGCCAGTGCGTTGGAGGTATGCGCTACCTTACTGAAGGGCCACTCGGGATAGAGCCGGGTGCTGTGGGCGAAGGGAAACTCCGGATCCGACTGGGGGTTGATAATGCGAAACTCATCCAGGTCGATCAGGCCGTGCGCTGGGCAGTGCGTTCCAGGATGTCGGTACGCACCGTACCCACATCCACCTCAGCGCCGCGCACCGCCATCACCACCCGGTCGTGAATGCCGGCAAAGCGCAACTCGGAGAGATCATTGATATCGATCCCCTGGGCCCGCATCTCGCGCCAGGCCAGTCTGGAAGCCACCCAGCGAGGTTGCATCCACCGCCATCAGTGAGTGACCTGGCAGGTCTTCCAGGCTGTTGATCCGCGGATTGTCGGCTCGGGTGAAAATCACCCCCCCAAAAGATGTTGTAGGGCACATCAACTGCGCCGGTTGTTCAGGGTGGCAAATGCGTGAGACGCGAAACTGCACCCTCCAGATTGACGTAGATGCCGGAGTTGACCAGCACAAAATCGACCTTGGCCCTCCACCACCGCCGGCTCCACCTCAGCGAAGTCGAGCGGCATGATGATGAAGTGATGGTCAAGCAAATCTGACTGGTCAGATACTCCGCAGTGGGCGAACATTTGTCGAGGGTGAACTGATCGCCGCGATGGCTAAGTACACCGATGCGCACCAACTTCCCTCCATCCGCCAAGGCCGATAGAGGAGAGACAAGCACTGCCAATAGACACAACCAGAGATAGCGGCAATGAAACATTGCCTGAAGACTAGGGGATTGCTGAGGCCAAAACAAGCATCCTAACTAGCCCCCGGGGAGAGTTACCGGGGCGCAGCA
>AASF01001650.1 GCA_000168735.1 Candidatus Endoriftia persephone str. Hot96_1+Hot96_2
AAACGAATTCGCCCTTGATCCGATTCGGACCTGCCCGGTTATGCAATCCACCCTGGGACGTGCTTCGCGCCCGTGGCGATCCCCTATGAAGTGAAGATCACCTCCGGCACACCGCACTCCCGGATACCACCCACACTTACGTGAAGGACGCCGATCAGCGCGGCTGGCGCCGTGTTCATCGCCGCCGCGGGCCTCGCCGCCCATCTCGCGGGTGCGGTTTCCGCCGCAACCCTGAAGCCGGTCATTGGCGTCCCGCTCGACGCTGGTCCGCTAAAGGGCATGGATTCACTACTCTCCACCGTGGCAGATGCCTGGGCGGCATCCCCGTCGCAACCGTTGCCATAGGCAAGGGCGGCGCAAAAAATGCTGCCTATCTCGCCTCTCAGATCATGGCGCTGGGCGATACCGAGCTGGGAACACGCATTCGTGCCGAACGCGAAGCCCACGCCAAAGGCGTGATCGAAAAGGATGCCAAACTCCAAGCCGACCTTGCCCGCTAATCCATCCATCCATCCCTGGCGGTTACGTCAAGCCGCCAGGGTGATCCTTGGTGGCGGTATTCTCGCCTATCCAACCGAATCGGTTTTCGGACTCGGCTGCGACCCGCTCAATCCCCAGGCGGTATTCCGCTTGCTGCGCCTGAAGCAGCGGCCAGTCAGCAAGGGACTGATACTCATCGCCTCCGACTTCAATCAACTGCAGCCCTTCATCGACCAACTGCCATCGCAACAACTAGAGCCGGTAATACAGAGCTGGCCCGGCCCCCACACCTGGGTGTTGCCCGCGGCCCCAACACTGCCATTCTGGCTGCGCGGCGATCACTCGGGCATCGCGGTGCGGGTAACCAACCATCCGTTGGCGGCGGCTCTCTGCCGCGCCAGCGGTCGTCCACTCGTCTCGACCAGCGCCAATCGCAGTAACCATCCACCTGCACGCAATGCGCTACAGGTGCGTCTGTGCTGCGCACGGGGAGATCGACATGATTCTACATGGCGCCACCCAGGGGCTCGCCCAGCCCACATCAATCCGTGACGCACTGACCGGAATCATCCTGAGATCTTGAGTCAGTCAAGCCTGAGGCTCTCTTCTATGTCAGTACAACTTGCCTTCCCAGCTAGCACTGAT
>AASF01001649.1 GCA_000168735.1 Candidatus Endoriftia persephone str. Hot96_1+Hot96_2
CCCTTGATCCGTCCGCGAGGTTTTACTAAATCTACAAGCCACCATGCCACCTAACAAATCGTTAAATCAGATAGGTGTAAAAACGCGCCTCCTGGTTAACTCAACTGTTAGACGACATTAACAATAAGTTGAAAGAGATAGGTGGATGGCAAATATGAAGCCAGTTAATTCCCTAATAAATGGCCGGTTCGCCTTCTTTCAGGAATTTCTGAAACATCCTCTTCAGGTTGGGTCGATCATTCCCAGCTCTCGTTTCCTTGAGCGGCGTATTTTGGAGGCCGCCGCGATCACTTCAGCTAAGACTATCGTAGAGCTGGGTTCCGGCACAGGAGGTACAACTCGAGCGATACTGCGCGCGATGCCGCAGCATGCCAAGCTCTTGAGCATAGAAATTAACTCGCATTTCCACACCTTGGTTAGCAGCATTGAGGACGACCGACTCATTGCACACTTGGGTAACGCGTGCGGGCTGAAGGAAATCATTTCGAAGTATGGACTAGGTGCTCCGANGAGGCCGTAATTTCTGGTATTCCCTTTTCCACTATGAACCATAGTGAAGGATCTCAAGTTATCGAGGCGATTTCATCTCTGCTCGCCCCAAACGGACGCTTCGTGGCGTATCAGGTAAGCAAGCGTGTCGCCTCCCTGTGTCGGCCCTTTTTAGGATCAGAGCAGATTATGGTGGAACTTCTCAACATCCCGCCAATGCGTGTCTACAAGTGGGAGAAGAGCAGTACCTAACACCTAAAATCAACACGGACGCAAATTTTTCGGGCTCAATTTGCACCGGTTATTTGCTACGTTAGGCATAATACGCGTGCATTAAATTAATCACGAAGAAATGATTAAAAAATTCTACTCTAGGGCATTTGATTCTCGTTGGGGGAAGTTGTGGTACCTGGACGTGATCGAGCCAATTATTGAGTTGGTTCGAAAAAACGAACAATTACACAAGTAAAGTGAAAAGAACTTTGTCTTCCATGCGGATAAAAAGCCATATGAAGGGATAATAGAAATCCAAGCTGGGTTAATCTTAGTCTTGTGTCAATCCTATATAAGTCACGTTATTGGGAAAGTAGAAAGCTCCAAGAGGACCTAAATATACTATATAAAAAAGAAAATATTTCGCTTGAAACTAATAGGCGTAGTCTGATGGGAATATGTAGCCATAAAATATGGAAGCACAGAATTTACTCAAGTGGAAGCAATAGATCACTTGGTCAATTATTTTAAACATCATTCGGAGTGGCGTGA
>AASF01001648.1 GCA_000168735.1 Candidatus Endoriftia persephone str. Hot96_1+Hot96_2
AGCGTGGATCCTCCAGCATATTGACCTCCACCAGATCCCCCGCCTTCACCAGGCAGATTCTGACACTCCTGGCTCAGGTGCTTGATGTGCAGGCGCTTCTCGGCACGGGTGTAGCGTTCGGCGCAGGGCATCGATCGCCTCCAGGCCTGAGTGATCGTAGACTCGCGCATTGGCAAAATCGACCATCACCTCGTCCGGGTCATCTTTCGGATTGAACAGATCGGCAAAGGTCTGCACTGAACCGAAGAAGAGCGGGCCGCTTATCTCATAGTGTTTGATGCCGTACTTGTCGACATAGGTCTTGGCGTAGCATGTGTTTGGGCATGCTCCCAGGCGAACACCAGTGCGGAGACGATGACACCGACGATCACGGCGATCGCCAAGTCGGTGAGCACCGTCACCACCGCCACCAGGATGCCGACGAAGGTGTCGGCCAGTGGGATCTTGCCGAGCAGGCGGAAGCTGGCCCACTCGAAGGTGCCGAGCACCACGATAAACATCACGCCGACCAGCGCTGCCACCGGGATCATTTCGATCAGGCTGGAGCCGACCAGGATGAAGGTGAGCAGGAACAGTGCGGCGGAGATGCCCGGAGAGACGGCCACGACCGCCGGAGTTGATGTTGATCATGCTCTGGCCGATCATCGCGCAGCCGCCCATGCCGCCGAACAGACCATTTACCGTATTCGCCACGCCTTGGCCGATACACTCCTTGTTGCCACGGCCACGGGACTCGGTCAGCTCATCGATCAGGCTCAGGGTCAGCAGCGACTCGATCAGCCCTACCGCAGCGAGGATCACGGCATAGGGCCAGGATCATGTAGAGGGTCTCGAAGCTGAACGGCACCATCGGGATATGGAA
>AASF01001647.1 GCA_000168735.1 Candidatus Endoriftia persephone str. Hot96_1+Hot96_2
AAGCCAGAGATTTTCGGTCTGTCGCTGGCGCCGGCCGCCATCGTCGAAGGCTTTGCGGTGTTCGCCTTTGTCTTCGCGCTGGTGCTCAGCGCCGATCTGCCGGTGGCGGGCTAGGAGGGTCAGGTGGCAAAACAGGATCAGGCACTACAGGTCTCCTCCGGGGTGGAGGCGCTGATCGAGCGGCTGCATGATGAGGGTGTCGCGGCGGGGCAGGAGCGGGCGAAAAAGATTGTCGCCGATGCGGAACACCAGGCCGCCTGGATCATTGAGCAGGCAGAGCTGGAATCAGAACAGCTGCGCAGAGAGGCGCGGGAGTCGGCAGAAAAGACCCGCAAGGCGCTACAGGAGTCGCTGGCGGTGGCGGTGCGCGACGCCATTCTGTCGCTGAAATCGACCCTCACGGCACGTTTTGCCAAGGATGTGCAGCGCGCCGTGGGCGAAGAGATGAGCCGCCAGGAGATGCTGCAGCGGTTGATCCTGGAGGTGGCCGGGCGTACCCGGGAGCAGCTGGCCGAGGATGAACCGCTCGAGCTGCTGCTACCGCGGGACGTGGTGGGGCTGGAGCAGTTGCGCAAAGATCCAGAGGCGTTGCGTGCCAGTCCGTTGACCGAGCTGAGTGGCCTGATTACCAAGGAGATGCTGCGTGATGGGGTCAGTTTTGGTGAGGCGGACGACCAGCATGCCGGTATCCGTCTGTCGATCCGGGACGGTGCGATCCAGCTCGATCTGAGTGATGTGGCGGTGACCCGGCTGCTATTGGCCCACCTGCAGCCGCGCTTCCGTGCCCTGGTGGAGGGGATTGTCGGTTAGGAGCCTCTGAATGAATCTGGGCGAACAGAATTGTGAGGCCAATTTTTCCGCTGCAAGGCGGAAATCGCAGGTAATAGTATGCCTATTGCCAAGATTGACGACGCAGCAGCGGGAGATGTATTCAGCGCATCCCTTCGGGGCTTGCGTGAAAAACGGCGCCAGGCCGTTTTTGGGACCGCAAGGCGGTCGCCTATGATTCGTTCAGAGGCTCCTTAATATGTCTGGCGACCTCTATATCACCCTGCTCACCAGTCTGCCCTATCACGGCGAGCTGTTCGGCGAGCAGCAGACACCGATCTCACGGATCCAGCTGGAGAGCCGGCTGCGTCTGCTGGAGCCGGAGGACGCCGTCACCCTCGACGCCATCGAGGCAGCTGATCCGCTGGGCCAATCACTCGCTGGATGAGGATGATGCCGCGGTGGCGGCGCAGACACAGCGGCTGCTTGAGGGGGAGATCTGCAGTTGGTTGCAGCAGCTGATCGCCTACCGCATGGAGATACGTACCTTGATGGCGGCACTGCGCCCGACGCCGCCGGGGCGAAGGCCCGCCCGAGCGCCCCAGCGGTTGGGGGGTCGGCCGCTGGCAACGGCGCATCCACGCCAATTGGAGTGAACCCGGGTTTCGCCTCGAAGGGGTCTTCCCATGGGTGCTGGAGGCCAACCGGCTGATGCAGGAGGAAGATCACCTGGGGCTCGAACGGTTGCTGCTGGGGGTGACCTGGCGTGCGCTGGAGCGCTTTGGCGAGGGACACTACTTCGATTTCGAGGCGGTGGTGGTTTATGTGCTGCGTTGGGGCATTATCCGATCGCTGGAGCTGCTACCACGGTAAGGCAGCAGTGGCGCGTTTTGAAAGCCTGGTGGAGCAGGCGCTGGCAGGCCAGCGGCTGGAGTTTGTAGGAGATGGATGAGTCATGAATAACCGGGATAAGCGCATGAGTGAGAAGGCCGAACTGGCGCGCATCGTCGCCGTCCAGGAGGACATAGTCACCATCGAGAGCCC
>AASF01001646.1 GCA_000168735.1 Candidatus Endoriftia persephone str. Hot96_1+Hot96_2
CGAATCGCCCTTAGCTTAACTGCATCTACTGTGGTTACGGCAGCGGCTTGATCGAGTATGTCCGTGCAGATTGCCGCCAGAACTGAACAATACTGGTGCCCCATCAAACATGCACGACGCACTCCAGACCCCCATCGATTGGTTGAGCGATTTGTGGACTATGGGGATGCTGACGCCTATACGGCTAGGCTGAAGGCCCTGCGACAGGAGATCGCCACTTTGGAGAAAACCGCGTCTCCCACCTCACAAAACGGAGAAGATAGATAAATCGGGTCAACCTGCCAGCCGGCTTCCAGAACCTCACCGCCTGCCAATACTACAACCGCTCCCTCTCCCAGGGAGCGTCAGGGCCCATCGATTAAGGCACGCTGGCCACAAGGACAATTTCCTGCTATTGCCGGGTCAAGGTCACACCGGCGCCAGCCAACTCTTCTTTCATTACCGGTTGATCGCCGCGCGATGGGAGCAGACCATATGAAAAGGATCTTTCATGAATACAATCCCCCAGAAACATTAATGCCACAAACCTGTTACATGCCATCGCGGCCTTCGGCTCACTAAATAAACTGGAGCATCGTCTTGTAAGAAGCCACGCTCACGCCTGATAAAGGATAAAGGTTCCGCAATGGGTGGCTTGAGTGCCATCAAGCGGCGCACCCGCTCTTTAGTCGGCGGGTGGGTCCGCAGCAGTGAAGGCTCCGGGATGCGCCGTCCGGGCAGAAAAAGTCGTTCAAGCAAAGAACCGGAGCGCTGTTCGATCTTGACCAGGGCATTGGCCAGCCCTTCTGGATCACCCGTGAGACGGGCTGCGCTGAGATCCGCCTCATATTCCCGGGTACGAGAGAGCCCCAACTGGGCCAGCGCGCTCAGATTGGGGGCAAAGATAAGCAGCAGAATAGCGAACCAGTTGATGCTCACATTCGACATCACGATCAGTGGCAGGTTGAGCAGCAGAAGGAACTGACCAAGCAGGGAGAGTAGGCTGGTCAAACGGCTGAACAGATCGGCCATCCCCAGGTCACCCACATGTCGTTATTGCGAATATGGCTCACTTCATGTGCCAATACTCCGACTGTCTCCCGTGTATCCAGTGAACGCAACAGGCCATCAGTCACCGCGATTACCGCTTCGTTCCGGCTTCCCACCGTAAAGGCATTGACCATAGGGCTAGGGACATAGAAAAGCTCAGGAACCCTGTGGAGCCCCTGCTCTGTGGGCCAGCTCCCTCAAAGTTGAATCAAGTGTTGGCGCCTTAACTGACGTCAGACGAGTAGCCCGGTACATGCGCATGATCAGCCAGGGTGAAGCGACTGGATTGAACAACAACAACACAAAACCCAGTAGCAACAGCCAGAAGATGCCGTCAACTCCCCATAGCACCCAGCCCAGCAGAGACAGAAAGCTCACCATAGCGACAAGCAACAACAAAGATTGAATGCGATTTGCCAATGCGTGTTGATGCCAGATTTGTGAGTCTATGGCCATTAGCAGCCCTGCTCCAGCCAGTGCAGTCGTGCTCGCAAACTGTCAATTTCGTCCATCAGATCCAGCACCAGCGCGGCACCAGCAATATTAATTCCGAGATCCTGCTGGAGACAGCCTGACGGTACGCGCCCGATGCAGACAGGGGTCCGGAAAAACGCCAGTGGACGGCATCACAACCACTCGGCTCCAGAACGCCCTCATCCACCAGTTCAATGATCCATTCGGCATGCACCATACAGGCACGGCTCAGCTCACCCAGAGTCAGGAAGCTCTCTTCATCCAGCAGAAAAGCAGTCAGAATATCTTTGCTCATGCTCAGCTAAACTCCCAATCTGGCGCGTGGGTTGAACGCCAGTTCCTGTTCCATCTTGCGATAAAGGGCTTGTGCGCGCTCCGTATCCCCAGACGGCAACGCAATACGCAAAACGGCATAGAAATCACCAGGATTCTTTCCGGGGATACCCCGTCCTTTCAGCCGCAGCTTGCGCCCCGAGGTGGAGCCGGCAGGTATCTTCAGATCGATAATCCCCGCTGGAGTCGGGGTTTTGACTTTG
>AASF01001645.1 GCA_000168735.1 Candidatus Endoriftia persephone str. Hot96_1+Hot96_2
CCCTTGATCCTGCACACAGCGGCGCGGCTCGCCACTTCCGTCGCCAAATACCTCGTAGTCAACGCTGAGTATCAGCTGCGCGGGCACGCCATTCCCTCTCCACTCCCAGGTTGGTTGCGGCAGCAATGGCTACCAGCTGAATTCGCAGTTGATGGTACAGCCCGAAGCAGCCTGCAGAGTGCCGACCAAGACATCGAGTCGGCACCTTCTGACCTAGCCGCTCCGAGTACCAACCCAGATGGGGATTCTCTTCGCCGTGCCGCACTTCCCACTGCAGGGGCTTCATCGGCACAGATCTCCAAACGGTGCGGCTCACCTTCGATCTCGGCATAGAAATGGTGCTTCAGCTCACCCGGGTAGAGGCGTACATTCGGATGGAACTGAAACAGCAGCCGCAGCGCTGCCGCCCCCCCTTCGATCCGGTCTGTCACCCGTAGCTTGCGCTGCCGAGCATCGAGAGTGATCTCCCGGTGGTGGCGAATCTGCGGGTCGGCATATCCACTGACGCTACCCGAGATACTCTGTTGCTCACCATCGGCCGATTGCTGCAACTCACCGATCTGCTGTTTCGAACGCTGCAACCAGAGGAAGGCACCACCGATCAGCGACTGGTCGTGGCCATTGACCTCCAGGGCATTGTGGGCAGCGGTACTACGGAAGTAATCACGCCAGTCGGGCTGGGTGTGGTAGCAATAGGTGCCCGGATCGACCAACCACCACTGGCCATCCAGCGCCATGCAGAAGCTCAGCGCATCGGCATGGCCGTGGGCGGCAATCGAGGGATATCCCAGTGGCCCCGCATCAAAGATCAGATGGGCACCGCCACCTCGCAGCACCGCATAGCCGCCCTTCGGGAAGAGTTGCCCAGCCGGCTGATCATCCGCCTCTGGACCCGCATCGATCTGCGCCGAGCGGCCTGCGATCAGGCTGTACCAGAAGACCTTCTGGCTGAGGTACTGCGCCTCACAACCATCCTCCAGCACCGCCTGGATCGCACTGCAGACCTCCCGGTAGGGGTCTGGTGAATCGGCCGGCTCGAAGCGAGCCACCACGCCGTCGTCAGAGTCACCGATCTGCGGCACCACACCACCCGGCGGACGCAGCGCAGAGATGAAACGCTGCATGCCGATGATGCGCTCACGGAAGGTATCGCTAAAGGGCTCAGCGTAGCGTTCCCCCACCAGCCAGTTGAGGTAGAGATACTCCATCACCCACAGATGGTAGTAGTTGGCCTGCTCCTTGTTGACGCCATCCTCGAACACCTGCTTGACCGCCTCGGCCTCCAGTTCGCGCTTCGCCAGCGCCGCCCAGACTTCCCGCCTCCGCACCAAGATCAAATACCCTGCAGCCAAGCCACAGACCGGTCAGCTCGCCGATCAGGTGGTTGTTGGCGGATGAGTGGCGAGAGAGATAGTGGCGGATAAAGTGGGCATGCTGATAGATCGCATTGCCCAGCGCCTCGCTGTCGCTGACCCGGCTGAACAGCCCCTGCTCATCGCGCAGACAGAACAGGCTGTGCACCAAGGCCCAAGCCACCAACCGCAATGCCACCTCCAGGGTGCTGCACCAGTGAACCCCCAGACACAAATGGGTTCTGTGCAATCCAGCTGTCGATCTGGCTAGTCACCAGCCGCACATAACGTTCATCGCCGGTGACCGCATAGGCCACCGCCAGCGGCACCAGATGGGGGTGACGCGCCACACTCCCAGAGGGTTTTGCAGTTACCCACCTGGTGGTTGTCACGGTAGTCGATGCCCTTACTCGTAGAGCAGCGGCGCAACGATCCCCGACTCGGGATCAAGGG
>AASF01001644.1 GCA_000168735.1 Candidatus Endoriftia persephone str. Hot96_1+Hot96_2
TTCAGGTACGCTTACCACCGCAGAGTACGGTAATACCTTGGTCGTCACCAGGAGACAGCGCCTTGGTCATGACGTTGATGCAGTGCATGCAGCGCACACAGCTCTTGTTGTCGACGGCCAGGGTATCGTCGTCATTCAGCGACAGCGCCTGGGTCGGGCAGCGGGTGATGACGTTGTCGATCATCTTCTTGCGGCCCATATCGGCGACGTACTTCTTGACCTCTTCCTGATCGACCTTCATGTCGTCGCGCCAGGTACCGATGATGGCCACGTCTGCACGCTGAATGGCGTTCATGCAGTCATTCGGGCAGCCAGAGACCTTGTATTTCATCTTGTAGGGGAGTGCCGGACGATGCATATCGTCGAGGGCGTTGTTCACCAGCATGCGCATGGTGCGACCCTCGTCCACGCAGGACTGCTCACAGCGCGCTGCACCAACGCAGGACATGCCGGTCCGCACAGCGGGACCCGCTCCACCCATGTCGAAACCCATCTCGTTCAGCTCATCGAAGGCAGGCTGCACGTTATCGGTGGAGCACCCCTGGAACATAATGTCACCAGACTGACCGTGGAATGCAATCAGACCAGAACCGTACTTCTCCCAGATGTCGCAGAACTTGCGCATCGGTCTTGGTATCGTAGTGCATGCCAGGAGGCGGCATGATACGCAGGGTGTGGAATTCTGCGGCGGCAGGAAACTTGGGGGTGCCGTCCTCATTCTTCAGCTCGGTGAAACGTGGAATCACGCCGCCGCCATAACCGATAACGCCAACGGTACCGCCCTTCCAGTAACCTTTTTTGGTCTCGTAGGACTCTTCCAGCTGACCCAGCAGGTCAACCATGATGTCATTTTCCTTCGCGAGACGCTTGAGGCCGGTTACAAACGAGGGCCAAGGGCCACTCTCCAGCTGATCAAGCATGGGGGTATCATGCATCTGTTTTGCCATCACTCTTTCTCCCAATGGTCGTTTACGTGGGGACTCTGGCCAGTTCGTATTCGTTGCTATCAGCCCGGCCGTCCACCGAGCGTAGAATACAGCCGTGCACCCTGCAATCCGAAGCCGTTGCAGGCTACAAGCCTGCCTCTACAGGGGCGCAAAGTTTAGGGTTTACTTATGATCGGAAATATCCTTCCGATGGGAGGGTAAGCATAGACGACGTCTATCCCCTTTGGGATAAGAAACTCCCCAACCGAGCACCTTTCAATCCATGAATTTCATGATAACCCATTAATAAACCATGAGATAATGGATTCTCCCAACAAGATCGCATAACCACTACCCCCCCTCTTAATAAGCCGGCAACATATGGGTATTAATCTTCGGATCACAAAACAGCTGTTGTCGATTGCAGTCAGCCAATAACCGAGTAAAATTGTGCGGTTTTAAAGTCCCTCTGGAGCGGTAGAATCGCCCCACGAAAGGGCCAGACAGAATCACAGGGTCACACAAATGCTCTACCTTAGCGAACTGATGATGCAAAACCCGGACTTAGAGACCTTCGAAGAGTTGGTCCAGGCAATAAAGGTACGATCAAAGCGCGAGATGTTCTTCCGCATCGACGTCTGACCCCCCTTCGCCGACACCCCCGACAATTGGGAAGACCGCCTCGAGGCGGCCTTTACCTAATGCAGCAGCAAATAAGAGGTTAGCGCGTGAAATACCTTGAATCAGAGACCTTTCTCGGCGACAACGAGTGTTCCGAGGACGCCATTCCATCCAGCAAGTTGCTGCAGATCCGCCTCGACGAGAAGGATGAGCAACTTGCTGCCCTGCCCGCCGACGCATCATTGGAATCACGCCTCACCCTAATCCTGGAGCGCGGTTATCTCCAGCTCGATCTGGACCAGAACGAGGCGGCCTGGAAGGCGGTGCAGGAGATGCTCCCACAGGCGATCGACAACGAGCTCTGGCTGCAGGCGGTGGAGGCCTGCGACATCCTCTACCAGGCAGAGCAAGCCGACTCACTCAAGGCGCTGGCACAAGGCATCTGGCTCTCGGTAACCTTCCCTATCCTCCCGGAGCTCAGCGTCGCCATGCTGCAGCACCTGATCGATGAGACCCCAGACAACTCGGACGGCGCTGCGGTAGCCGCCGCCACTGCCGCCTACATCGTCGGACCTGCGCGCCGAAGGCGCCGAGCGCAAAGAGCTGAAATTCTTTACCAGCCAGCTGCTCGGAGAGGTAGCACGCCGTCACAGCCAGGTCGAAGAACAAGAGATCTTCGACTTCTGGGTGGAGCGCATGGAGCTGGATGATCCAGGAAAATTCCTGCCGCGCCTGGCCAAGGTGCTCGATCTAGTCACCGAGAGCGACTGGTGGTTCGACCGCGACGCACTGCGCGCCAAGATCCCCCACTGAGAGAGGTTTGCAGATGTACTGGCAAGAAGAGAGCGACAACGATCAGTTTGTGGTGCCCGATAACGTACTCGACCTGTCCTTCCGCATCGAATGCAAGGCGCTGCCGGTGGATCACGCCTGGGCCCTCTCTAAAGAGATCCAGCGGATACTGCCTTGGTTCGCCGAGGAGAGACTGTGCGGCCTACACCTGATCTATGGCGCCGATTCTGGCAACGGCTGGGAGCGTCCCCCAGGGATCCGACGACACCCTTTACCTGTCGCGCCGCACCCGGCTGCAGCTGCGACTGCCGCAGGCGCGCATCGATGACGCCCAGGCGCTCAACGGCAAAACTCTGCATATCCAAGGCATGCCGCTCACCATAGGCAGCGCCAAGGCGCACCCGCTGGGGATTACCACCACTCTCTACAGCCGCTATGTCGCAACCGATGCCAGCAACGATGAAGATCAATTCCTGGAACAATCGCTCGCCGATCTGCACCGTCTCAGGCTGCGCTTCAAAAAGATCCTGGCCGGCAAAGAGGCCAGATTTCAGGGCCCGGATGGCCCACAGTCAAGCCGCAGCCTGATGGTCGCCGGCCTCTCCTACGAGGATGCGGTCACCCTGCAGCAGCACGGCGTCGGCCCCCTGCGCCACCGAGGATTCGGCTTGTTCGTCCCCCATAAGACTGTATAAGATACCGCCCCACGACTTTTAGCTACGCGGGCGGGCACCCCCACCCACCCGAGTTACCATCGAGAAGGAGAAACCAATGTCATATGAAGTGAATGGCACAACCATTGAGGCCACCGAAAACGGCTACCTGGTCGATCAGAGCGAGTGGAACGAAGATGTCGCCAAGGTTATC
>AASF01001643.1 GCA_000168735.1 Candidatus Endoriftia persephone str. Hot96_1+Hot96_2
GATCATCGCACTGAAGCTGGGTGGCGGCCTGAAGGAGATCGCGATGGTCTACTTCATCGTCACCCTGATGGCGGAGCTGACCCGGGTGACGGTGGTCTTCAAAGTCTGCCCGGAGATGCGCATCGCACCCAAGCTGGCATCGATGGCACACGCCAGGACCATGTTCAACTTTGGCGGCAAGACCCTGATCACCGATCTGGTGCCGATCCTCTCGATCCAGACCGTCTACATCTTCCTGTTGAGCAATCTGGGACCGGCTTCGCTGGCGGTGTTCGCCCCGCCCCTTCTCGCTGATCCGCCCACGTTGAGACCTTTATGAAAAAGTTCGCCCATGTGCTGGTGCCCACGGTGGGTGCGGTGCAGCAGTCGGGCAAGCTCAAGGAGCTGCAGGATCTGCTGTTCTCCGCGGCGAAGTATGCCGCCGCTCTGGCGCTGACCATGATGATCCCGTTTGTGGTGTTCGGCCGATGTGCTGATGCAGGTCTGGATGGGCAGTGACTATGTCAATATCCCGTTGATAGTGGCTGCTCGGCTGCGGCTTCTTCCTCCCCATCTCACAGCAACCCAGCTTCCGCTTCCTGATGGGAATGAACGAGCACGGCTATATCGCAATGCGCGCTGCACTGGCGTTTGTCGCCTCCCTGTCGATCGGCATTCCGATACTGAATTCGATCGGCTGGAGCCTTGACCGGGCCGCCTGGATAGTGTTGGTCCCTGAGCTGCTGGCCTATGGTATCCTGGTGCCGATCCATGCCCAGCCGGGTGTTGCAGATCCCGCTCTGGCGCTATCTGCACCGCGCCTTTGGGGTGCCACTACTGTGCGCTCTGCCCTACTTGCTGACCCTGCTGGGGATCAAAATGGCGATGCCGGAATCGCCGGTCAGTGCCATGGGCTATGGCGCCTTGGCCGGCGGCCTAGTGCTGTTTGTGATGTTCTGGTTGCTGCTCTTCCCGGAGAAGGTGAAACGCAAGTTTCAGAAGCTGATCCCGACGGCGGCTCGCTGAGAATTGATGCCGATTTGACCCAGGTGACCGCGATGCAGCCTGCCCCCGATCGAAACCCTGCCTCGGCGGGATCGTCCGGATCGACACCGAGTATCAGCGTCCCGGTCTGGCTGCCTGTTATCTGTTGGAATCCCAAGGTGAGGCGGCCTTTGTCGACACCGGGACCAGCCACTCCCTGCCGCTGCTGCTGCAGGCGCTGGAGCAGCGCGGGCTGGTGCGGGAGGCCGGTGAAGTATGTTATTCCCACCCATGTGCATCTTGACCATGCCGGGGGCGCTGGGGCGCTGATGC
>AASF01001642.1 GCA_000168735.1 Candidatus Endoriftia persephone str. Hot96_1+Hot96_2
GCGAATGAATTAGCGGCGCGAATCGCCCTGATCAGCTGTTCAGTCTGGCCAACACTCGTGACAGTAACGGTGAATACATCTTCGCCGGTTTCCAGGGGGGCTCTGAGCCCTTCGTCTCGGTCGGGACCGGCAGCTACAGCTATCGAGGCGATATGGGGGAGCGCAGTCTGCAAATCTCCAATGGACGTTCGATCCAGGACCGCAACAACGGCTTCGATGTGTTTATGAATATCGACACCAGCACAGGCGCCAAGCGCAACCTGTTCGAGACTGTCGACCAGATCGCCGCCGGCATGCAGGCCAACAATCCCGATGCAGTGCTGATTGATGATATCCAGCGGGCGCAGGACCATCTGTTGCAGTTCAGGACCTCAGTGGGTGCCCGTCTCAACTCCACCTCCGAACAGTATGAGGTCAATGAAGACTTCCTGCTGACCATGCAGACTGCCAAGTCGGAGGCTGAGGATCTGGATATCACCCGAGGCCGGTGAGCCGCTACGAACGTCAACTGCAGGCGCTAAACGCGGCACAGCAATCGTTTATCAAACTGCCAGGGGCTGTCGCTATTCAACTTCCTGTGAGTGGCCCTCTATCCTGACTGATCACTGGCGTTGCCAGGCGCTGCTGGCTATGCTTGCTGCAGCCTGGATTATGAGAAGCCTGTCACAGTTGAGGCTTCGCGGAAATTGAGCGAGTGGATGTTCTCCGATAAAAGCATATTGATCACCGGTGGCACCGGTTCCTTTGGCCAGTTCTGCGCGCGCACCCTGCTAGCGGCGCTATCACCCCCGCAAGATAATCGTCTTCTCCCGGCGATGAGCTGAAGCAGTTCGAGATGCAGCAGCTGCTGCATGCACCACAGATGCGCTACTTCATCGGCGATGTGCGGGATCTGCAGCGGTTGCGGCAGGCGATGCGCGGGGTCGATCTGGTGATTCACGCCGCCGCCCTGAAGCAGGTGCCGGCTGCCGAATACAACCCGATGGAGTGCATAAAGACTAATGTGCACGGGCGCAGAGAACGTGATCCAGGCGGCGCTCGATAACAACGTCGACAGCGTGATTGCGCTCTCCACCGATAAGGCCGCCAGCCCGATCAACCTCTACGGCGCCTCCAAGCTTGCCTCCGACAAGCTCTTCGTCGCCGCCAACAACATCGCCGGCGGTCAGCCGACCCGCTTTGCGGTGGTGCGCTACGGTAACGTCGCCGGCTCGCGGGGTTCGGTGATCCCCTTCTTCCGTAAACTGATCGACGAAGGGGCGGCCGCGCTGCCGATCACCGATGCGCGCATGACCCGTTTCTGGATCACCCTGCAGCAGGGGGTCGATTTTGTGTTGAAGGGCTTCGCTCGTATGCAGGGGGGCGAGATCTTCGTGCCAAAGATCCCCTCAGCGAGGATCACCGATATAGCCCAAGCGATGGCGCCGCAGCTGCCGATGCAGATTATCGGTATCCGTCCCGGCGAAAAGCTGCATGAGGTGATGTGTCCGCGGGACTGTTCGCATCTGGTCTCGGAATTTGATGACCACTTCGTGATCGCGCCGACCATCCGTTTTACCCATCCGGTGGATTACGCCCACAACCCGCTGGGAGAGAGCGGACGCGAGGTAGGCTGCGAATTCGAATACAGCTCTGGCAGCAATCCGTACTTTCTCACAGTGGATGAGATCGTCGAGCTGATTGACTCCCTAACATGATCCCCTACGGGCACCAGAGCCTTGACGAGAGCGACATCGATGCGGTGGCCGATGTCTGCGTAA
>AASF01001641.1 GCA_000168735.1 Candidatus Endoriftia persephone str. Hot96_1+Hot96_2
TAAACGAATTCGCCCTTGATCCTGTTGAACGGGCTCAGATCAAGGCGCCATTGACGCCGACAGAGTTGATCGAGCGATTGTCCCGGATCGCCGAAGAAGCCCCGCTAACAGATTCCCGAACTGATTGAGGCGGTAGACGAAGGCTTTCGCGCCGGCCACCTGCCACCCCAAATCCACGCCATGCTGCTGGGCCGGATCGAGATGCCAGCCCCCGCCAAAGCGGAAACTCCGGTGCTTCCCCCCGGGGTTGACGAGGAGCCCCCTCGGGACGGCAGCACCCGTATCACCGGCAGTGACAATGCAACCCGGGTAGTCGCAGGCCCCGGCAAGGAACCCGTGATCGACGACGAAGCAACGCGCATCGCCAGCGGTCCGACACCTCGCCCCCCTCTCGGCGACGAGGCCACCCGGGTTGCCAGCAGGCGTACTGTGCACCGCCCATGACACCCTCCCAGACCTCCAACGGCTCCTCCTGGGCCGATACCAGCGGGATGGGGACCACCACCTCATCGCATCGGATCAGTCACGAGCCCGCAGTAGGCGACACCCTCAAACAACGTTTTGAACTGGTGGAGGAGATCGGTCGCGGCGGTATGGGCGTGGTCTTCAAGGCCCTAGACCAACGCAAGGTCGAGGCAAAGGATCGTAACCCCTACGTTGCCCTCAAGCTGCTGAACGAGAGTTTCAAACAGCACGCCGCCTCCCTGATGGCGCTGCAGCGGGAGGCGCGCAAGGCCCAGGACCTGAAACACCCCAACGTCATCGGCATTTTCGACTTCGACAAGGACGAACATGGTAACTACTTCATCGCCATGGAGTTCCTCGAGGGCAGCCCCCTCGACAAGATAATCAAGAAGCTGCGCGGCACCGGCATGCCACCGGAGCAGGCGCTGAAACTGATCACCCAGATGGGTCTGGCGCTGGCGGCCGCCCACAATCACAAACCGGACATCATCCACGCCGACTTCAAACCCGGCAACGTCTTCCTCACCCGGGATGGCGAGGTCAAGGTCTTCGATTTCGGCATCGCCCGGGCGGCCAAGCCGAAGATCCCCCAGGCCGGCAGCGATGTCACCGCCTTCGACGCCGGCACCCTCCGGCGCCCTCACCCCCACCTACGCCAGCCTGGGAATGCTGGAGGGCCAGGACCCCGATCCCCGGGACGACATCTATGCCCTGGCCATCGTCGCCTACGAACTCTTCACCGGCGGCCGCCCCTTCGGCCGCAAGCCCGCCACCGAGGCGCAAAGCAAGGGGTTACGCCCGAAACGGGTCAAGGGCCTGACCCGGCGCCAGTGGAAAGGGCTGCAGCGGGGGCTGGCCTTCCAACGCGAAGACCGCACCCCCAACGTCGAGCAGTTTCTCGACGAATTGACCCCGAAGAAATCCCGGCTGCCGCTGATCGCCGGGCTCTCCGGCATAGGTGCCGAGCTGCTGGGCTGGCTGTTGGTGCCCGATTACCTGGAGAAGCAGCGCACAAGCGAACTGGCGACACAGATCGAAGGCTCCACCCTGGGCCGAATCCCCCAGCTGCTGGAAGACGCCACCGAACTCCGCCCCGAATCCCGGCGGTTGTTGTCCGCCAAG
>AASF01001640.1 GCA_000168735.1 Candidatus Endoriftia persephone str. Hot96_1+Hot96_2
GGTGTTCTCGAAGTGGACCGGCATCCCGGTCTCCAAGATGCTCGAAGGCGAGCGCGACAAGCTGTTGCGAATGGAACAGGAGATCGGTCGGCGGGTGATCGGCCAGCAGGAGGGTATCAAGGCTGTGAGCGATGCCATCCGCCGCTCCCGTGCCGGGCTTGCCGATCCCAGCCAGCCGAATGGCTCGTTCCTCTTCCTCGGCCCCACCGGTGTTGGCAAGACCGAGCTGTGTAAAGCGCTGGCGGAGTTCCTGTTCGACACCGAGGAGGCAATGATCCGCATCGACATGTCGGAGTTCATGGAGAAGCACTCGGTGGCACGGCTGATCGGCGCACCCCCCGGCTATGTCGGCTATGAGGAGGGCGGCTATCTCACCGAGGCAGTGCGCCGTCGACCCTACTCGGTGATCCTGATGGATGAAGTGGAGAAGGCCCACCCGGATGTCTTCAACGTGTTGCTGCAGGTGCTCGATGACGGACGTCTCACCGACGGCCAGGGACGCACGGTCGATTTTCGCAACACGGTGATTGTGATGACCTCTAACCTGGGGTCAGAACTGATCCAGGAGAAGTCGACTGAGGAACAGTACGGTGTGATGAAAGAGGCGGTGATGGAGGTGGTGCGTTCTGCCTTCCGTCCTGAATTNTCAACCGGCTGGATGAGATCGTGGTCTTCCACCCGCTGGCTCGGGAGCAGATCCGTGCCATCGCCACGATCCAGATCGACTATCTGCGTCGCCGTCTGGCGGATCATGAGATGGGATTGCAGATCAGCGATGCCGCCCTCGATCGGTTGGGTGAGGCGGGTTTCGATCCGGTCTATGGCGCTAGGCCACTCAAGCGTGCGATCCGCCAGCAGTTGGAAAACCCACTGGCGCAGGAGATCCTGGCTGGCAAGTTTATGCCGGGGGATGAAGTTCGGGTGGAGCTGGCGGAAGATGGGCTGAATTTTAGTAAGGGGAGCGGAGCAGACTAAGAGGGGTATTTCTTGTGAAGGTGTGACTCTGTCGCTTGTGGCGGGAAAAAGAATCTCCTAGCGTGCAGGTTCTTAAGAAGGATTTCAGAGGTTCCTGCCGTGAACAGAGTCATTTTGCTGCTTTTCCTGTGCATGTTCTCCCTCTTCGGCACAGGCGTTGGAAGGATATGTGGAGGCCCTTCTGGGCTCTGTTGATGTGGAGGGTGTGGAGACGGGCACATACACCTCCACAGAGACAGGAACCATGAGCGGTGCACTAAAGTATGGCTCCACCCTCGGTCTCGGGCTCGAGGTTGGTCTGCGTAATTTCGAAGAGCATAATGTGCTGCGGGCCAGACTCTCCTGGCATTTCGCCGGGGCCGAGCTGGATTGCGCCAGCATCACGACCAATGGGGGTTCTGAGCTTGCGTCGGGGAGCTATGTGGTATCGAGCCGCAGAGCTGAAAAGCGTCGGTCTCAATTTTGATAACGATATTCATGTCGTTCTGGCAAACCTCTATTACGAACTCCCCGATCGGGATGGATCTGTTCCCATATGTTGGTCTGGGGTTGGGTGTGGCAGATGTTGAAAATGCCGATGGCACAAGCGCTGCGGGCGCGGTTTCGCTGGGTCTACGTATCGAGAGACCGGATGAAACCTATTGGGCCCTGAGATATCAGCGATTCGCTATCGGCAGTATCACGGACAAGCTGGGTATCACCTATGGGGATATCGGCTTCGACATCATCACTGTGACAGTCGGTATGAATTTTTCGCTCTGAACTGGATGTGGGGGGAGAGCCTAGCGATCTCGGGCTTATCGAGCAGACAGCCGCAGATATTTTTCATGTAGCTGCTCAGTGGCGGCTTTCAGCGCGGCGAGATCGCCGCTGTTTTCGATCAGATCATCGGCTATGGCTCTACGGCTTGCGCGATCCGTCTGGGCAGCAAGAATCTGGCGGATCTGCGATTTCTGAAAGCGCATCGCGCTGCCGGATCCGCTTGATCTGTAGCGCCTCAGGCAGATCCACCACCAGGATTCGGTCGGCGCTGTAATTATGTCCGCTCTCCAGCAGCAGCGGGACGACAACGACGGCATAAGGGGTGTCCAGCCTTTGCAGGCGTCGCGCCACCTCGGCCCGAATTCGCGGGTGGAGGATCTGCTCCAGTTGGTGCCGCTTTTCCTGCGCATCAAGATACAATCCGTCGCAACCGTGGCACGGTTTGAGCCGGCCATCGGGGTCAAGCACCTGCTTGCCGAACTGGTTGATGATCTCTTGCAGAGCCGTCATGCCTGGAGCGACCTGTTCGCGGGCGATGAGGTCTGTATCGATCACCGGCACACCCAACTCTTCGAAGTATCGGGAGACGGTGGACTTGCCGCTGCCGATGCCGCCGGTGAGGACCACCAGCATCAGCCAAGCCCCGACCACTGCAGATAGGCATGGTTGATCGAGTCACCCCAGAGCATGGCGATCCAGCCTGCGGCGGCCAGATAAGGGCCAAACGGGATCGGTAGGTTGCGCTCGCGACCACGCAGCAGGATCAGCGAGATCCCGAGCAGTGGCGCCGACCAGTGCGGAGGCCATGATCGTTAGCGGCAGGTATTGCCCAGCCGAGCCAGGCACCGATGGCGGCGAGCAGTTCGAAATCGCCGTAAGCCCATGCCCTCTTTTCCGGTGATTCGCTTGAATATCTGATAGACGCTCCACAGGGTG
>AASF01001639.1 GCA_000168735.1 Candidatus Endoriftia persephone str. Hot96_1+Hot96_2
CCCTTCATGCTCACCGACGCCAACCTGGCCACCGGCGTGCAGCCCTGGAACCGCCCCGAACTGCAGGAGGAGTGGCTGGCAGCGCCGATCGACCAGTCGCCTTGGGACCCCAACGTGCCCGCCTACGACTGGGATGAGGAGACTGGCCTGTCGCAGCGCCCAATCCCAGGCCAGCGCAACGGCATGTACGTCCTGACCGGCCTGTCACATACCAGCCGCTCCAAGGTGGCCTACGACTCTGATACCCACCAGACCAGCATGCACATGCGCAGCCGCAAACTGGCCTGCGCTGCAGAAGACCCTGAAGAAGCCCGAGGTGCACGGCGACGAGCAAGGCGACCTGCTGATCGTCTCCTGGGGCTCCACCATGGGCGCCGTGCAGGAAGCGGTCGACCTGCATCGCGCCGAGGGCAAGAGCGTCTCCCAGCTGCACCTGCGCTTCCTCTCGCCGATGGAGCCGCATCTGAAGGAGATCTTCAGCAACTACAAGAAGGTGATGACCATCGAGATCAACTACAGCGACGATCTCAGCCACCCGCTCATCACCGAAGAGAATCGCCGGCTGGCCCAGCTTGCCATCATCCTGCGCGCCCAGACCCTGGTCGACATCGACTGCTGGTCGGTGGTGTATGGTCACCCGCTGCAGCCCGGCATGCTCTACAACGTGATCAGCGGCAAGCTCGCTGACCTGAACAACTAAGGAGGAGTCAGCATGTTTGGATTGAAAGCAGACTGGTCTCTCGAAGTCTTTGAACGCTACTTCACCCTCGGCGACTACGCCGGCGGTGAGGCCCGCTGGTGCCCCGGTTGTGGCGACTTTGCAGTACTCAACGCCACCCACCGGGTGCTGCGCGATGCGCAGATGCCGCCGGAGAAGAGCGTCTTCGGTCTCCGGCATCGGCTGCTCCAGCCGCATGCCCCACTATGTCGGCACCTACGGCTTCCACGGCCTGCACGGCCGTGCCCTGCCGATAGCCAATGGCGTCAAGTCACGCCGCCCCGACCTCGACGTCTGGGTCGCCACCGGCGACGGCGACTGCTTCTCCATCGGCGCCGGCCCCTGGATCCACGCCATGCGTCTCAACATGGACATGGTAGTGCTGATCTTCGATAACGGCATCTACGGTCTGACCAAGAAGCAGACCTCTCCCACCACTCCCACTGGGATGAAGACCAACACCCACCCCAGAGGCGCACTGCTGCCGCCGCTGAATCCGTTGACCACCACCCTGAGCATCAGCAACGTCTCCTTTGTTGCCCAGGTACCCGACTGGAACCCGCCGATGCTCTACGAGACGATCAAGGCGGCCCACCAGCATCGCGGCACCAGCTTCGTGCGCATCTTGCAGCGCTGCCCGGTCTTCTCCGATGAGTTCTGCAAACCGATGCAGGAGAACCCGGAGCAGATGCTGGTGCTGACCCACGAGAACGGCATCCCGATGGACGATTCGGTGTTGCGCGTCTTCAAAGAGACACAGGAGCACGACCCGGCCGACTGGCTCGGCGCCATGGCGCTGGGCCCACGAAACCAAGCGCATCCCGCTCGGCCTGCTCTACCGCAATCCAGACGCGGTGGTCTACGAAGATCTCTCGGCCCAGGGCCTGGAGAAGACCAACGAAGAGAAGCTGGCGGCCATTGACAAGGCTATCGACGCCTTCTCCATCTAATAACAAAACCGTTCCAGGGCAAGGCAGCGCGCTATGAACGCAGAACCCAATGCACCCACCGCCGGCAGCGCAGGCTCTTGCCTGCCGGCACAACCGGCCGCCATCAAAGATGCCGAGGCGAGCAAAGATTATCTCTACACTCTGCGCCACTTTCATCT
>AASF01001638.1 GCA_000168735.1 Candidatus Endoriftia persephone str. Hot96_1+Hot96_2
AGCGGCCGCGAATCGCCTTGATCCGTGGTGACTATGTCATCTCCAGACGCCACACTGGAACAGATTCTTCGCACTGCGCGTGCCTGGCTGCCGTTCGTATTGGCTGCGTTGGTCTTCATTCACATCGTCGCCTTGCACAAGGTGGGTTCCAACAACCCCGACGGCATCGAGATCAAGAAGGGTCCAAAGGGCAACAAGTGGAGCGATACAGCACCGGCTGATGGTATCCCCTTCCATCCCTACTATTCGGTGAAGGATATCGCTGGTGTGGCAGGTTTCTTGTTCCTGTTCGCGGCGGTGATCTTCTTCGCGCCGGAGATGGGTGGCTACTTCCTCGAAGCACCACCAACTATTGACACCGGCCAACCCGCTGAAGACCCCTGCCCACATCGCGCCGGTCTGGTACTTCACGCCGTTCTACGCAATCCTGCGTGCAGTACCTTCGATTGCAGGTTCTGCCTTCCCGGGTGTTGTTGCCATGTTCGGTTCGATCCTGGTGATGTTCTTCCTGCCCTGGCTCGACCGCAGCCCGGTTAAGTCGATCCGTTACAAGGGTGGCCTCTACAAGGTGGTGCTCGGACTGTTCGTGGTGGACTTCATTGTGCTTGGCTACCTTGGGACTCAGCCGACCACCGACCTGTACAAGCTGATGGCACAGATCGGCACCATCTACTACTTCGCTTTCTTCCTGCTGATGCCCATCTACTCCAAGATGGACAAGACCAAGCCTGTTCCTGAGAGGGTGACCCAATGAAAAAGCTGTTTTTT
>AASF01001637.1 GCA_000168735.1 Candidatus Endoriftia persephone str. Hot96_1+Hot96_2
TTGATCAGAGGCTCCTTGACATAAATAGAGTAATACAAATGAACAAAACAAAACTATCTATAGCGCTTGCGTTGACCATGAGCATTAGCATGCTCACAGCCTGTGGTGGTGACTCCACAACGTCGACATCTTTGACAACTACAGGAAATGCATTATTGGGTAGCGCCTTTAAAGGGCCTATCGATGGTGCGACCGTCAGGGTGGTGGATGCAACAGGCAATATTCTTGCCTCGGGAGGCAGTAATCAGGGTAAATTCGCACTTGCTGATTTTGACCTTCCTGCAGATACAAATGCGGTCTTTATTGAAACACAAGGCGGTGAATACACGGATGAAGCCACAGGTGAAGTGGTATCGCCTGCGAGCACAGGGTTAATGACTGTCTTCACGGCAGCTGAATTACGAACCATTATCAGTGATAGAAAAGTGGTTGCTCTGACTCCGGAAACAACCATATTGGCTAAACTGGTGCAGAAGATGCTGGCATCCGGCAAGTCAGGCAGCAATGCAATTGCCGATGCGAAACAGATCATACAGGCTCAGCTGATCGATGATACAAATCCCGCCGTGGGAGTTTCTGGCGATACTCTTTTTCTCATCGGTGATCTTGGTGCAGCGATTCCGTCTGATCAGTCTGAGACTCTTGGCTCGAAATCGGGCGATCAGTTACTCCTTTGAGTGCTAATAGTCTGAACCTTTCACCTGCACAGGTCTTCGATCTGATCGAAAAGCGTGCGACTGATCTGGAAGATGGCATACTGGATGGTAGGGAAAACGGAGCGGCGACTATTTTACTGACCGATAAAGATGGCATAGATAAGAAACTGGATGAGATAGATCAGAAAGCGCGCTATGGCCTGGCACGTTCCCGATTGCTCAACAATACGATAGAACGATTAAGTAATGGTCGGATTAGCGATAGTGAAAGGGAAGGTCTGGTCCAGCTGGGTTTTGATGCGGATTATTTTAACCAGCTAAACAACAATAATCAGGCTTCAGAAAATAATACTGAAACCTGGCTTGCGGCGACCAACCTGCCAGCATTTAATCGGTTGTCGATTCTAAGTGATGAAGATGGTGATCCCAATAATAATGCGGCCACTTATACACTCACTGCAACGCCTGATGTGAATGTCGCCATCAATGCTCCGGGGGATAGTTGGCTTACGCCCATGATGCGTTATAACGGCTCCCAGTTACCTCCGGTTATCAAGGCGAAACGTAGTGATTTTATGACCCTGCATCTGGTGAATGATCTGCCGGTTGCGACAAGCATTCACTGGCATGGGTTCAAGATTCCAGGTGACCAGGATGGTGGTCCTGATTTTCCGGTCGCAGCAGGAAACAGTAAAACCTACAGCTTCTCCATGTTGCAGCCTGCCGCCCCTCTCTGGTTTCACCCCCATCCTGATATGAAGACGGGAGAGCAGGTTTATAAGGGACTGGCCGGAGTTTTCCTGCTGGAAGATGAGATCAGTCAACAGCTGGAAAGCAACAAGCAACTGCCTGCAGGAAACTACGATATACCGGTGCTTATCCAGGATCGGCGTTTCAAGGATGAAGTCAATGGGATACGTGAACTCGCCTACATGGATAGAGAGATGGACAGTGACGGTATGCTGGGCGATGAGATCCTGATCAATGGCTCAGTCTTGCCAAAGCTGGATGTGGAAACACGGCAATATCGTTTCAGAGTTTACAATGCATCCAATGCGCGTACCTATGACCTTGCCCTCAGTGATGGCGCAAGATTCAAAGTGGTCGGAACGGATGGCGGCCTGTTATCCCAGCCTGTGGAGGCCGACCATATTGTGCTCGGAGCAGGAGAACGTGCTGAGATCGTTATAGACTTTGGTCCGCATACTGTAGGAGATAAAGTGATGCTTATCAGCAGAGCCTTTAACGGTAGCCCCATGATGGGAATGATGGGCGGCATAAACAGCCGTAGCATGAACGGCGGCGGTATGAATGGTGGTGGCATGTACAGCAACGGTGTGAGCTCAGCTGGCATGGTCAATGGTATGCGAATGGATATCATGCGTTTTGACATAGCAACCCAAGCTGCTGATGACGTTACGCTCTATACTGCTCTACCGGCCAATGCAGAAATCAATGCACAGCGGTTGACAGAAGCCGATGCCAGCAAGACGCGTAACTTTGTCATGAGCATGTCGATGGACCATATGAATGGTGGAGGCATGACCTTTGTCATCAAACGGAAAGACGTTCGATATGAACCGTATCGATGAGATCATCAGCCTCGCTGAGGGCGATACTGAAATCTGGTCGATTCAAAATATGTCACCGATGGCGCATCCATTCCATGC
>AASF01001636.1 GCA_000168735.1 Candidatus Endoriftia persephone str. Hot96_1+Hot96_2
AGAGCCCGTTCTACGAAGACAACGAGTTTGGCCAGATCCTAGTCAGCCTCGACGGGGTGCTGATCGGCGTCTCGCCCAACGACCACATCGACCAGATCAGTGGCAACGGTAACGGTGGCCCGGACGAGACCACCGGTTGGCAGCAGGTTGAGCTCAACCTCGGCAGCCTGTCCGCCGGGACACACACGCTGATCCTGGGTGGCTACAACAACCAGAAGACCGCGGCCAACGAGTCGACCCGGATTCAGCTCGATGACCTGCTGCTGCGCACCACCAGCAGCAACCAGCCGCCCACCGCGGTGGCCAGCGCCACCCCGGACAACGGTGTGGCCCCCCTCGAGGTGAGCTTCAGCAGCGCCGGCTCAACTGATGCCGACGGCAGCATCCAGAGCTACAGCTGGCGCTTCGGCGATGGGCAGCAGCGCGAGTGAGGCCAACCCGAGCCACAGTTACACCAGCCCCGGCAGCTACACGGCGACCCTGACCGTCACCGACGACCAGGGGGGTAGTGACAGCAGCAGTCTGATGATTGTGGTCGCCCGAAGCACCAGATACGGTGGCGCCAGTGATTACTTTGAATGGTGGTAGCAGTGTGACCCGTGAGGCTGGTCCGGTCGCTTATAGTGATCCAGGCGCGACGGCCAGTGATGATCGGGATGGGGATCTGAGTGCCAATCTTCAGGCCAGCGGCTCGGTTGATCATACGACCGCCGGCACCTACACCCTGTACCTATCAGGTTGCGGATGCAGCGGGCAATCAGGCGACTGTGACCCGCACTGTAATCGTGGTTGCGGGCAGCGCGCCGGTCATCACCCTGCTGGGTGACAACCCGATGACCCTGCAGGCCGGTGAGACCTTCGCCGACCCGGGGGCCACCGCCAACGATACCTTTGGATGGTGATCTGAGTGGCTCGATTGTGGTAAGCGGAGTGATCGATTCTAGTACCGCTGGGCAGCTATACCGTCACCTATAGCGTCACTGATGCCGGGGGCAATAGCGCCAGCGGCCAGCCGTAGCGTGGAGGTGGTCGATTCGTCCGACCCGGGTCATCACCTTGGGAAGGTGATAACCCAGTTGCGATCGAGGGCGGGCACTCCTTTCATCGATCCCGGTGCCAGCGCAGAGGATGATGTGGATGGTGATATCACCGATCGCATCCTGGTCGATGGTGAGGTGGATATCGAGGCCGCAGGCAGCTATCAGCTGACCTACACGGTCTCCGATAGTGCCGGTAACACAGCGACCGTCATCCGCACTGTGAACGTGGTAGCGGCCAGTGCGCCGATCATCGTGTTGCTCGGCGACAACCCCTACGAGGTGGAGCTGGGGGTGGAGTCCAGCGATCCGGGTGCTACCGCCAACGATGCGTTTCGATGGCGATATCAGCGATCGTATCGAGGTCACTGGCTCTGTGGATAGCGGGAGCGTTGGCAGCTACATGCTGGTCTACAGCGTCAGCGACAATGCCGGCAACTCTACCGAAGAGATGCGCACTGTACTGGTGGTGGAGAACCCGCCGGGGTGGGAGTTCAAGCGTCTCGAACCAATATCCATGTCGACCAAGTTTGGCTATCTGGCCCGATGGGGGAGAAGGTGGCGGTGATTGCTGCTCCGACAGGAGGGCTTCAACAGCGCTGATACCTTTGCCCCTGGCAGCGACTATCAGGTGCGTCGCACCGCTGATGATAGCATTGCCTTCATCGGGGCTTTGACCCAGTGGAATGAGGGTGCTACCAACGATCAGTCGGGAGACCAAGGCCTGGTGGTTCGACTTCTCTGAACTCACCGGAAACCAGGCGAATTCTACGTCTACGATCCGGAGAATGAGGCCGCCTCACATCCCTTTGATATCCGCGCAGATGTCTATACCGATGTACTGAAACAGGCGGTGCGCAGCTACTTCTACCAGCGGGTGAACTTCGCCAAGCAGGAGCCCTATGCTGATCCCCGCTGGGTGGACAGCGCCTCCCACGGTGGTGCGGAGCAGGACTATGATGTACGGGCAATGATCCCGGAGGATC
>AASF01001635.1 GCA_000168735.1 Candidatus Endoriftia persephone str. Hot96_1+Hot96_2
TCACTAAGGACTATCTGCAGTTAACGAATCGCCTTGATCATCAGCTTGGTGATGGGAATCCGTGGTCAGTGAGGAGGAGGAGTACGAAGGCTGTGGATATCTGGCGAGTGTGGTCTGGAGGCCTACCCCGAGTTCACTGGCTCACACGGCGCGGGGTCGCTGTATCCCGATATAAAATAATTAGACCTCTCTCACTTTCGGGGTGCCATTGGCACCCCTATAATTAGTGTCAGGCACAGCAGATGCGCTGCTGCAAGCCAGGTTCAGTAAGCGATCTTCTGGTTGTTGCTGTCAGTCTCGGTGATAAGCAGCGATTCGGAAATGGTGCAGTTACGACCCGTGGTTATTGGCGTAGTAGAGCGCTTGGTCGGCACGTACCAGTAGAGTCTCTATGGAGTCCTCCGGGTGTAGGCTGGCAACGCCCACCCGAGATAGTGATGCCGGGTAGCTTCTCCTTGGTTGCTCTTTCTCACCCAGCACCAGTTTGCCGACTGTGCTTCGTATCATCTCCGCCACCTTGATCGCATCCTCAAGTGAGGTATTGGGTAACACCAGGGTGGAACTCTTCACCCGCCATAACGGGCGGCGATGTCATTCTTCCGCGCCCTCTGTTGCAATGTCTGAGCGACGCGCCGGATTACCTCCGTCACCGATCAGGTGACCTGAAGCTGTCGTTGAAATGCTTGAAGTGATCGATGTCGAGCATCAGTACTGACAGCGTTGTCTGGCTCTCGATGCTGCTTTCAATGCACTGGCTAAGGCGTTGATTGAGGACCTTCTTGTTATAGAGACCGGTCAGGCTGTCCCGGTGTGCCTCCTCCCGTAGCTGTTCGACCTGATTCCGCAGCTCTGTGGTATTGCGTTCGGCTGACGCTAGGTTGTCCTGTATCTTTTGGTTATTGGAGATCGCCTGGTTGGTGGCCTGCAGTAGAGTGTCGGCGATGCGACGAACGCTGCCAAGGTCGGTCTGCCCCTGTAGTGACTCCATCTGCCCTTCAAGTAGCCGGCCAAAGTCGCTGATGCCATGACAGGCGCTGGAAACTCCTTCCAGCACCTTATAGAGGGTGTCATGCAGGCTGGCGATGTGATCGTCAAGCTGTAGTTCAGTGCCGCCCTCGAAGTGCGTCTCGAAGAACTCCACTGAGCAGGTGGGGATTGAGGCTGCCATGCTTTTCGAGATGTTGATCA
>AASF01001634.1 GCA_000168735.1 Candidatus Endoriftia persephone str. Hot96_1+Hot96_2
GCCCTGATCAGTTTCGGTTCAGCACTGCTCGCCTACTCCCATCTGAGGCACCGGCGCGCCGAGGCGCAGAGCGAATATGAGAAGCGCTTCCGCCACACCCTGGAGAACATCGAACTGGCCGCCGGTCACCCTCGATCGGCAGGGGCACATCCGTTTCTGCAACAAGCACTTTCTGGGACTGACTGGCTGGAACCAGAATGAACTGGTCGGCAGCAGCTGGCATCGAACGGTTTGTGCCGAAAGACGCCACCGATCAGATCACCGATGTACTCTCAGCGATGGGCGACCCCCAGGAGTTTCCCACCCTGACCGAGACCCAGGTCAAGACCCGCAACGGGCGAACTGCGGCTGATCGCCTGGAACAACACCCTCTCCTACAACACCGAGGGAGAGGTGATCGGAGTCACCGGCATCGGCGAGGACATTACCGAAAAACGCCACGCCGAAGAGGAGCTGCACAAACTCTTCCAGGCGGTAGAGCAGAGCCCCAGCATCGTCATGATCACCAACCCCATGGGGGAGATCGAATACGTTAATCCCAAGTTTACCGAGGTCACCGGCTACCCCGCCGCTGAGGTGATGGGCCAGAATCCCAGCGTACTGAAGTCTGGTGAGACCTCGTCCGACGAATACCACTACCCTGTGGGATGCGATCAGTGACGGCGGTGAGTGGCGTGGTGAGTTCCACAACCGGGCGGCAAAAACGGCGAGCTCTACTGGGAGTCGGCTGCGATCAGCGCAATCCACAACGCTGCGGGCGAAATCACCCACTATCTGGCGGTGAAGGAGGACATCACCGAGCGCAAGCGTCTCGAGGGCGAGGTGGCGGAACGCAATCGGGAGCTGGCCCACGCCCAGACTCTGGCGGCAATGGGCCGGATGGCCAGCATGATCCGCCCATGATCTGCGCAATCCGCTCTCATCGGTGAAGATGACCCTGCAGATCCTCGGCAAGCAATCGGGCGACAACAGCGATGATTCGAAGGAGAGCGAGCTGCGGCAGATCGCCCTCGACCAGATCCGCTACATGGAGGAGATCCTCTCCGACATGCTGACCTACTCCCGTCCCGACGCCATCAAACCCCAATGGCTGAGCGTGGAGAAGATCATCGACACCGCCATCGGTCTGGCGCAGAAGAAGATCGACACTTCAAGGTCGACT
>AASF01001633.1 GCA_000168735.1 Candidatus Endoriftia persephone str. Hot96_1+Hot96_2
GATATCTGAGGTTAAACGAATTCGCCTTGATCCACAAGGGCCGGATCAGCGCCGCCAACGAGCTGGATCTCGACCTGCGGGTACGCAAGATGCACCTGGAGCTGCTCTCCCACCGGCGCAGCCGCAACCACGGGCGCAAACGCTTTGGCCTGGGCGGTAACCGGCGCCGCCTGCTGATCGACTTTGTCTTCTCCCTGGAACAGCTGGTGCGCGCCGGGGTGCCGCTGCTGGAGGGGATCCACGACGTGCGTGACAGCCTTGGCCGCCTCCTACTTCAAGGATGTGCTGGGCAATGTCATCGACGCCATCGAGGGCGGCAGCACCCTCTCCCAGGCACTCGAGCTGCACCCGGAGCTGTTCGACCGAGTGTTTATCAGCCTGATCCGAGTCGGCGAGGAGTCGGGGCGCCTCGGACACGCCTACTCGAGCAGATCACCGAGTCGCTCAAGTGGCAGGATGAACTCGCCTCCCACGCCAAAAAGATCATGATCTATCCGCTGATCCTCGGCAGCGTGCTGCTCGGCGTGACCGGCTTTATGATGGGCTATCTGGTACCCCGCCTGGTGCCCTTCATCCGTGAGATCGGCGGTGAACTGCCGCCCCACACGCAAGCACTGATCGCCACCTCCGATTTCATCATCGCCCAACTGGCCGTTTCTGCTTGGGCTGCTGCTCGGGCTGCCACTGGCGGTGCGCCTAGCCCGTCGCCTGAACCGCCGCTTCGACTATCTGCTCTCCCTGCTGTCACTGCGCTTCTGGCTATTCGGCCCGCTCAACCTGAAGATCAAGCTGGGACGCTTGGCACAGAGCTTCTCGCTGATGTACAGCTCCGGCATCTCGGTACTGGAGGCGATGCAGCTGAGCGAGTCGCTGGTACAGAACCGGGTGCTGGAGGAGAAGCTGCGCCGGTGCCCGACAGCAGATCGCCGAGGGGGTCGGCATCGCCGAAAGCTACAAACGCATGGATCTCTTCCCGCCACTGGTGGTGCGCATGTTGCGGGTTGGCGAGAGCAGCGGCGCGCTCGACAAGGCACTGGATAACGTCAGCTACTTCTACACCCGCGACATCCGCGAGACCATCGCCAAGATCGAACCGGCGATCTCCCCGGCGCTGACCATCGCGATGGCGGCGATCATGGGCTGGGTGATGGTCAGTGTGCTCGGCCCGATCTACGACACCATCGCCAAGATAGGATGAGCATGCGCCCGGTACTCTTCTTCAGCGGCTACATGATGACAGTGTTCCACTGGAAAGGGGCGCGGCAACTGTGTCAGTTTGCCTTCCCCCCCACCCCGGAGGGGATAATCGCCTTCCGGGACTATCTGGAACGACTTGGGCGTCAGCCAGTGCGCCTGCTTGGTGGACCTGATCGAGGAGGAGTTCCAGCAGCGTGAGCAACCCCATCTGCGGGGGCGGGACTATCGCCGCTACTGCCGCAACAACGGCCTGCGCATGTTCGACCAATCGCCTTTTCTCCACCACTCCCTGTTGGAGGTGCGCCGCAGCGACAGC
>AASF01001632.1 GCA_000168735.1 Candidatus Endoriftia persephone str. Hot96_1+Hot96_2
AACGAATTCGCCCTTAGCTTATTGATCAGACGCTCGTCATAGAGCCTTTAGCACCTCCTCGCCAGTTCTAAGTGTCGGCGTTCTGAGCTCTATCTTGCCTGCATCCAGATCCCTGCACTACGCTCTGAATGATCTTCATGAACTTATCCGGCTCGGTAGGCTTGATGATGAAGCGGGCCGCACCAATGCTCAACGCGAATTCCTCATCTTTGGTTTCCGTATAGGTGGCGGAATAGAAGACGAAGGGAATGTTCTGCAGGCGCTCGTCTGTCATCCACTCACAACAAAGGCGGAAGCCATCCATAACCGGCATCATGATGTCGGAGATTATGATGTCCGGCGGGCTCTTACGGGCGGCCTTCAGGGCATCTTCTCCCGTTGGACGCCGAGACCACGGCGTGGCCATGACCTTCCAGCAGCACCCGCAGCATGTAGAGGTCATCCTCGCGGTCATCAACAATAAGCACGCTTTTCATGGTTCATGTCCATTCGGTGCTGCTGATGCTGGCAGATACCGCTCCAATTCTGATGCGAATGAAGCTGGGTTGATGGGTTTTTCTATATAGCCCTCACAGCCCGCTGCGCGAGAATTTGCTCCCGGTCTTTGTTCATGGCGTAGGAGGTCACAGCCACGATGGGGATATCGCTGGTTTCGGGCTGCTGTTTGAACCGCCGGGGCGACCTCATGGCCATCCATGGCCGGCAACTGGATATCCAGGACAATCAGCGCCGGCTCAATCCGGCTCGCCAACTCGAGTCCCTCACGTCCATCCCGCGCCCCAACAACCTCGTATCCATGCTTTTCCAGAAGGAAAGTTTCCATGTAGAGGTTTTGCTCATTGTCTTCAATAACAAGTATCCTGGCTTTCATCCGATCATTCCCCTGTTTTCATTGGCAGTGTGAATGTGAACACACTCCCCTCGTCGGGTTTGCTCTCGGACNTCGAATGTCGCCGCCCAGAAGAGCAGTCAGTTTCTTGCAGATAGACAGGCCGAGACCCGGTACCTTCCTGCTTGCGGTTCAGCCCGGTATCGAGTTGGCGGAACTCTTTGAACACTGTTGCTTCACGTTCACTCGGCATTGATGCCGATACCCGTGTCCTTCACACTGATC
>AASF01001631.1 GCA_000168735.1 Candidatus Endoriftia persephone str. Hot96_1+Hot96_2
GATCCAAACCATATTGGAGCTCCCATAGGTCAGTCATCCCGTCGTGTGTCATCGTCCAGATCCTCACTATCGGGAATACCATCGCCATCGGTATCAACTGGACCCAGCGCGACAACCTCAACCTGCCGCACGACACTGGCAATATGCCCCGCTGCGTCGGTGACGCTGTAGGTCCGGGTGTAGCTGCCAACGACCGTCGTATCGACACTGCCCGTCACCTTGAATGCTGGCCGTCAGGTCACCGTCAAAGGTGTCACTGGCCGTGGCACCGGGATCGGTGAAGCTGCTGTCCGCCTCAATGGTGATCGGATTCGCGCCCAGGCAGGGTGATCACCGGATTGGAGGCAGCGACCACCGTGACGGTGCGGGTCGCTGTGGCACTGTTACCAGCGGCGTCGGTGACGCTGTAGGTCAGGGTGTAGCTGCCCGCCGTGGCCGGGTCCACGCTGCCGCTCATCTGAATGCTGGCCGTCAGGTCGCCATCGAAGGCGTCACTGGCCGTGGCACCGGGGTCGGTGAAGGCGCTACCCGCCTCGATGCTGAGCGGATTGGCCGCCCAGCAGAGTGATCACCGGATTGGAGGCGGCGACCACCGTCACCGTGCGAGTGACGCTGGTGGTGTGGCCCGCCGTATCGGTCACGCTGTAGGTCAGCGTATAGCTGCCCGCAGTAGCCGGGTCCACGCTGCCGCTCACCTGGAGGCTGACCGTCAGGTCACCGTCGAAGGTGTCACTGGCCGTGGCACCGGGGTCGGTGAAGGCGCTACCCGCCTCGATGCTGAGCGGATTGGCGCCCAGCAGGGTGATCACCGGATTGGAGGCGGCGACCACCGTCACCGTGCGAGTGACGCTGGTGGTGTGGCCCGCCGTATCGGTCACGCTGTAGGTCAGCGTATAGCTGCCCGCAGTAGCCGGGTCCACGCTGCCGCTCATCTGAATGCTGGCCGTCAGGTCACCGTCGAAGGCGTCACTGGCCGTGGCACCAGGGTCGGTGAAGGCGCTACCCGCCTCGATGCTGAGCGGATTGGCGCCCAGCAGAGTGATCACCGGATTGGAGGCAGCTGCCACCGTGACGGTGCGGGTCGCTGTGGCGCTGTTACCAGCGGCGTCGGTGACGCTGTAGGTCAGCGTATAGCTGCCCGCAGTGGCCGGGGCCACGCTGCCGCTCATCTGAATGCTGGCCGTCAGGTCGCCGTCGAAGGTGTCACTGGCCGTGGCACCGGGGTCGGTGAAGGCGCTACCCGCCTCGATGCTGAGTGGATTGGCGCCCAGCAGAGTGATC
>AASF01001630.1 GCA_000168735.1 Candidatus Endoriftia persephone str. Hot96_1+Hot96_2
TCAGTCAGGATTCCGCTCTGTGTGGCAGGTGATGCACTCGGTCTCGGTAAATGGTCCTGCGGAGAGGGACTCGTCTGCCAAGGCAGGATGCGTTATCAGGATAGCCAGAAGCCAACCAATAGATCTCATTCGATAGGGCATCAATTATGCTCCCGGTTGTAGTCGGTGTATGCGCCCTTCATCCAAAGATCACCTGAACCTTCAGGTGTGATTTTCGCTTCCTGTTCGGCTTCGACAAGATCGCGCAGCGCGTCGGCTTGGGTCTCGATGCGATCCAGTGATGCCTCCATTTTTCGATGTCCTTCCTTAACCCCTGTCGAGTGACCGTGGGCGGCAGATTTGTACGCCCCCAGATTGTCGAAGTACCACATCTCGAAGTAGTCGCGCTCAATGGCGGAGACGTTGTAGAAGACTGATGCCTGGCCTTCAAAGAAACCGATGCGCTCTCTGGGCCAGAGACTATCCAGCCAGTCCATAGGGTAGGGGGGGCGCTCTCCGGCGGCAGGGTGAAGCAGATTGTCGCTGCGCAGATCCTTGAGAACATCCTCTGCTGCATAGAGCTTTTTCCAGGCTTGCTTGCGTTCCTGATCCAGTTCGGTCAGCCACTGCCTGGCCTTTTCCTCGCTCGTGGCAATCACTACACAGCTTGATCCACTTTTTGCGCAGCAGCTGATTTTTGGATGTATGAGGATTGACCTCTCGCAGGCCAAATTTCCACAGGGACTTGTGGGCCACCTGGTGGCGACCGCCATCCATATGGCAGTAGGCACAGGTGGGCGCCTTGTAGTTACCCTTGGTTAGGGGTTTTGACCAGTCCCAGCCGTTACCCTCGGCCAGGTAGAGTTTGCCGTGGGCGGAGGCGAAGTAGGTTTCGTCATCGGGGTGAGGTGGTCCTGAGTGGCAGGTGATGCAGGCCCTCCGGGCGGCGTGCTTCGGCGGCATCGAAACGGTGCCGGGTATGGCAGGAGTCACACTTGGTGCCCACCGAGTGGCACTGAACGCAGGATTGGACTTCGGCCTTGGGCTTGTCCACGAAGTGCTTGGCATCCACCGCCCGATCCATCGCCAGCACATGACTAGGGAAACCGTAGCGGGCCTCATCCAGAAATTCGCCATGCTGTTTTTCATGGCAACTGCCGCATACGTCCGGGGTGGGCATCCGGAGTTGTTGATGGTTGTTGCCGTGGCAGGCATTGCAGGTGACCGTTTCCTCGCTCTGGGCATGACGGCTGGCGCGCCAGTCGGCAACGATGCCGGGGGTGATCCCCTCATGGCACTGGATACACAGCTCTGCCTTGAACACACCCTCGACTATCTTGGTGGATTGATAGAAGTTGTCCGGATCAAGGGCGAATTCGCCCTTGATCCAGGCCAGGTACTTCACGCCGGCATGGATGTTGTTCTCCAGCTGCTCGATGCTTGTGATTGCGACCATCGTGTCGGCAGCGGTGTGTCGGTCGGATCTGCATGATGCCCAACGCCCCCGAGGGGTTGCGTTTGCTCTGGTCGAGCCCTGACTCCTGATAGGCCTGGGCGGCGATGGTGAGCCAGTCGAAGTGGTACTGTGTGGAGTACTTCTCCATCAGACCGCGCACCCGCATCAGCTTGTCCTGCTCGCCCGGCTGCAGCGGGTTTTTGATCCAGCGGGTGTTGCGATAGTAGCGTTGAAACAGCATGTTGCCGAGCAGGGTGCCCTTTTTGATCTTGCCGATGAAATCGTTCAGGCTGGCGCGCAGTTTCGGGTTTTCTTTGCGTACCGCCCAGGCGATCTTCCCGCCACTGTGGATCTGCAGGGTGCGGTGCAGCACCAGGTTTGGCAGCAGTCTTGCCCAGATGGTGGCGATGTGGTCGTCGGCAAACGTGTAGTCGATCACCTGGGCACTGAGCATCTCGAGCAGGTCTTCCGTCTGCAGATGCGAGTCAACCTCAACCAGTTTGATCGGTTCGATATGAGCCTGTTTGAAACGTTGGTTTAGCGCTCGCAGATGATCGACATAGCTGCTGCCTCGCAGCAGGTGAACCCGCTGCCCGGCCAGATCCTCTAACTTATCAACCGGTTTCGCCTTGTCTGAAGCGACCAGAATCTCCTGCACATTGGGCAGGTAGGGCGCGGTGAAATCGACCAGCTGACGGCGCTGTGGTGTGATCGTCATACCGGCGGCAACGACATCACCGCGTCCCTCGATCAGCGCTGGCAGCAGCTGCTCGAAAGGTGAGTGGGATGTAGATAAAGCTGGTCGCGATCTGGTTGTTTTTCTTCTCCTGATTGAGGTGTTTGCAGGTACTGCTCCATCAGTTCGAATAAG
>AASF01001629.1 GCA_000168735.1 Candidatus Endoriftia persephone str. Hot96_1+Hot96_2
GTTAACGAATCGCCCTTAGCTTTACGTAGATAAGCTGCGTGGAATGTCATAGCGAGCATGGCGAGGGAAATAGAAAACGAGCACATTTCCCAATGAANTTTCAGGGAGCAGCACNTAACCCGGTATTTGATGCGACAATTTGAATGGATCAGAACCGGTCGTCGCCGTAATGCTGATTCCAGATATGGTAAAACAGCATTCGGCGCTTCAACTGCGCGTGATGTGGCTGCTGTGATGGATTATGTCTCTAGGTTGGTTCCTCCACCAGGCAAACTGGCTGAACAGGGTTGGGTGAACCCTGACTTCCCCAGCTATTCAAGGGCGAATCTTCCCCGTGATCGAGGCAACCAGATGCCACTTCCAGGAGTGCCTCCACGTTATAGTGCCAGGCCAGTATCGCTAACCCGAAGAAAGCGATTGGAATTGGCCAGCGGGGCATCGGTTCTGCTGCAGAGTACAGACAAAGCCCCTTGGCCGCCAGGCAGGGGGCTTTTTTATTGGGGCCCTGGAAGAACTGCTTTCGAAAGAACAACTGTTACGCAAGATATGTTGCCATATCGCTTTATCTGCCTCATGTATGCTTAAAGTTCGATGTCTCTATTGTGATATCAAACAGTCTATCGTCGGAGCGCAAGTCGAGCAGGCTGCTCCCGGTATAATTCCTGGGATGTGTCATTACGCAGAGCGGGGCGCTAGTTCCACCTTTTTTGTTCGTATCGACTATCCTCTAATTCGGTGGCAGTACAGCTGTGTGGAAATGCTTTGGAGACGAGATGCTTCAGAAGGTGCTCTTTGTTGATGATGAACCCCAGGTACTGGCAAGTCTGCAGCGAGCGCTTCGCCGCGAACCCTTTGAAATAGTTGTGGCCGGCTCAGCGCAAGAGGCGTTGGCAATCTTGGAGCGTGAGACTGTGGATGTGGTGGTTTTCTGATGAAGAGATGCCTGGTATGTCTGGCTCTGAACTGCTAGCCGAAATCTATCGGCTTTACCCAGACACGGTAAGGATGATTTTGACCGGCAAGGCGAGTCTGGAAGGAGCGATCAAGGCCATAAATGAGGGGCAGATCAGCAGGTTTTTTACCAAGCCTGCGAATACAATCGATTTGGTTGTGACTATTCGACAGGCGTTGCAGCAAAAGGCGCTGATGTGTGAGAGTCGCCGATTACTCAGGGCGGCGAGAGATCAATCCTCCCTGCTCGAAGAGCTGGAGCGAAGGCAGCCTGGAATCAGCGCTATTCAGAGGGATACTGCGGGAAGAATCCTTATCGAGGAGGAGCAGGGAGACTTCAACTCGCTGATTCAAGAGATTCAGCAGCAGGTAAAAAAATCGGAGCGGGCTCTCTCCCTGCGAAAAAGGAAGTGAGTGGTCGAGCCAGGGAAGGCTGCTATCTGCTGCTGGGCGGCAATTTAGTAGAATAGGTCAAGTTGAGGCTGGTTT
>AASF01001628.1 GCA_000168735.1 Candidatus Endoriftia persephone str. Hot96_1+Hot96_2
GGTGCTGATCAACCAGATCGGCGCCTATATCGTCAACAGTGGCGGCAAACGGCTGCGGCCAATGCTGGTACTGCTAGCGGCCCGCGCCTGCGACTATCAAGGCAAACGCCACATCAATCTGGCGGCGATCATCGAGTTCATCCATACCGCCACCCTGCTGCACGACGATGTGGTAGACGGCTCCGAGCTGCGCCGCAACCAGGAGACCGCGAATGCAGTCTGGGGCAATGAGGCGAGTGTGCTGGTGGGCGACTTTCTCTACTCCCGCTCCTTCGAGATGATGGTCGCGGTGGAGCAGATGCGGGTGATGGATATCCTCTCCCACGCCACCAACCGCATCGCCGAAGGTGAGGTACTGCAGCTGCTCAATGTGCACAATCCGGAGACCAGCGAGGCCGACTACATGGAGGTGATCAAACGTAAGACCGCCACCCTGTTTGAGGCTGGCACCCGCCTCGGCGGCGTGATCAGCGGTGTCGATCCGCAACAGGAGCAGGCGCTGGCCTGACTACGGGCTGCACCTGGGCATCGCCTTCCAGCTGGTGGATGACGCGCTCGACTACAACTCCTCCAACCAGGATATCGGTAAAAATATCGGTGACGACCTGGCCGAGGGCAAACCAACCCTGCCGCTGATCCAGACGATGAAGCAGTGCTCTGAAGCTGACCGGAAGCGCTTGGCAAAGATCATCGAGAAGGGTGGCCTGGCATGAGATCGAATTCGTGATGCAGCAGGTCCAGGCTAGCGACGCCATTACCTACACAGAGACACTGGCGCACGAGGAGGCGGAGCGCGCCAAGACAGCGCTGTCGCTGATTCCCAACTCTCCGTTCCGCGAGGCGCTGATGGCACTGGCCGACTTCTCTGTCGCCAGAACGCATTGAACCATCTAGCGAATTCCATTATCATTGCGCGCTCGTTTGCGGTCGGCTCCCGACCTACCGCCATCCAGCCGGTCTATGCCGGGACGAACTCGGGGTGTAGCTCAGCCTGGTAGAGCACTGTCCTTCGGGAGGCAGGGGCCGGAGGGTTCGAATCCTCTCACCCCGACCAATCAAATCGATAACCTACTTCCGTATGGTTACTTCCTCATCTTTCGCCAGCGCTGCTCAGCAGCCCTTAAAGAAGGGCGACTGCGGCACGTACGCCTTTCCCTCACCAGACGAGCATAACGCTCGGTCATCTTAACCGAACCGTGGCCCAGCAGATCCTGAACTGCGGTCAGCGTTACATCCGCGAAACCAGCCAAGACTGGCACAAATATGTGCGTAGATCGTGGATAAGCGAATCCTCGATACCAGCCCACCAGCAAACGCTCGCAAAGCAGCGTTTGATCGACCAAGTCCTCGAGTCTTTTTCGTGCCAGAACACCTGCCAGCTGTCTAGAGTACGTTACCCCTGACGCCAATTCAGCGCTAGGGAGGGCGAGTCTGCGACGGCCGTTTTTTCCATTTGTCAGGTTGATTCTCGCAAGATTTTTGGCTTATCCTCCCAGCTCCGATCTACCGGAAGTCACCCTACTATTCTCATCCTGTGGCTGAGGCTCAGTTTACTGGACTGAGTTGGAAACCTTGATC
>AASF01001627.1 GCA_000168735.1 Candidatus Endoriftia persephone str. Hot96_1+Hot96_2
CGCCCTGATCAAGCTGAACGAGATCCTCGACAAGATCGACAAGGATGTGGAGGGCAACCCGTGTCACCGATGATAGCGAGATCCGCGTCCCCACCCGCCTGTCGATGCTCGAGCTGGGCTTCGCACCGGTCTTCTACCAGTTCGTCGACACCATCATCGAGGTAAAGATCGCGATCGAAGATCACCCGGCACCCGCGGAATACAGCCGGACCCGCAGCAACATGCAGACTGAACGCACCGGCTCCCACCGCCGCAAGCACAGCTTCTGGGGCACCAGTCGCTCCTCATCAAACCGCACCCAGGTCTCCACCTCCCAGGTCTGATTGCCACCTACGCCTCGAAATACTCCTACACCGGCGAGGGGGCCAGCCTACTGCGCACCAAGCTCAGCCCGGTGCCGGCTCCACCAATGCTGGAGGAGCGCATCCGCGGGCTGATGGATAACGAAGAGGCACGCCGCCAGGCCAGCCTGCCAGAAGAAACGCACGGAACTGGGGCTCGACACACCCAGCTGATCGACAACTGAATCTGCTGGACCTCACAAACAACGGAGAGTGATAGATGAGCGTCGGAACAGACCTTTTGAATGCACCCTTCCCGGAGATGGTCAAGACCCTCGGCGTCGGCATCGCCGAGGCACAGTATGAGCTTGATTTGGTATCGATGAAGATCGCGCGAATGATGGCTGGGTATCAGCCAGACGAGGAGCCCGAGGATGGCAGTGCGCCTGCCCCCTCGGCCAGCGGGCCAGAGCGCACGCTGCTGGTTCCACTCGGCGACGGCAACCAGTACAGCCTGCTGGAGCTTGGCTTCACCCCCAACTTCTACCAGTTTGTCGACACCATGATCGAGCTGAAGATGTCAATCTCCATGTCACGAGAGACCAACATCTCCCGCTCGTCCACCACGGTGAACGCCAGTGTAAAAGGTAAGGTGGGGTTCTTCTCCGCCTCGGCGAAGATGCGCGTCTCCACCGTCAGCGCAAGCTATGCATCGAAATACCAGTATTCGGCCGAAGGCAGCTCGCTGATGCGCACCAAACTGGTGCCGGTGCCGGCGCCAGCGCTCCTCGAGGAGCGCATCCGCGCCATGATCGCAGCCAGTTCACCCGCCTCTGGAGGCTGACCGATGCCCGGACGCACCTGGCGGGATCTGCAGCACAATCCCGCGCCCGGCCCCAGCGACCAGTCGATCCCGGTCGGCGACAGAGCAAGTGGCACAGCACGAGCCGTGCAACAGTCACCGCGGCTGGCCGCCCTGCTGCAACAACGCAAAGCCCTGGAGAGCCGCTTGCACACCCTCACCTCCGGCGAAGGGGAGCCGCTCGACCCTCGCGATGCGGCACGCTTTCAGGTACCGAGCTTCGCTGAGCGCCGCACCCAACAGCGCGCCTGGGAGGCACATCGCGAGGGCCCTGCAAAGACGCTCCGCCGAGTTGCGAAGAGCAGCACGCAGTGGCAGCAGCCGGCCCGGCTCAGCAGCCCCCTCAACTAGCACCACCCGCTCCGACGCAACCAGTCATGGCAGCTCGGTCAACCAGTGGCTGGCGCGCCGCGACACCCAACGCCAGACCCTGCGGGAGGCGGCGCGGGACCGGCTATCGCCCCTCAACAACCTCGCCAATGTTGGCCGGCAACTAGGCGGCTCGCTCTCCCGCACCTCTGCACAGCTGCGGAATCTCGATCGACAGCTGGCCGAACATGGCCTTGATCAGGAGCGTGAGGAGCTGCGTAAACTCGGCGCCGACAAACTCTCCAAGGCCACCGCCCAACTCGACAAATACACCAAGATGGCAGAAGCTCCGCAGCGTGCGGTGGAGAAGATCGATCAATTCTGGCAGGACCGCCAGCGGCAGATCAGCGGCGCAATGGACCAGACCGGGCCCTATGCGGAGCGCACGCGACGGCGCCTCTCTACCGACAACGGCGGCTCTGGCGACCTGTTCGAGCGCATGCAGCGCAACCGCATGCGTGCACTGCAGCGACGCCAGGAGCAGCGCCGTGAGGAAGAACGCGACCAGGCCCGCCGTGATCGCGCACGACACAACCGCCAAGGAGCCTTAAGCAGATGAGCACTCCGAGCCGTTTCATTGCAGAATCACTGGAGGAGCTGCTGGTGTCGATCGCGGATGGCGTTCGCGAGGCGCAGGACGCACTCAATAGCGCCCCACCACTGGATCGTTTCGGCCGCCCCCTGCCCAGCTACCACCTCCCCTATCTCGACTTCCAACTACAGGCCACGATGGAGACAGTCAGCAGTAATAGCGGCGCAGTGCGACTGCGCATCATCCCACTCAATGGCAGCAACACTGCAACTCAGGAGATCTCCAGCACCCTCTCCGGACGGTTGGTGGCGG
>AASF01001626.1 GCA_000168735.1 Candidatus Endoriftia persephone str. Hot96_1+Hot96_2
CCTTGATCAGGCTCACCGACAGCGAGAGGTAGATCAGTAACAGCCGGGGATCACCTTGGGCGAGACGGGTGATGCGCACCGCAGCATAGTCGAAGGCGCCGGTGGGGCGCAGCATCGAAACCAGCATCATCATCCCCGCCAGCAGGAAGATGGTGTTGGCATCGATTGCCTGTAGCGCTGCCTCCTGGGAGTAGAAGCCGAACCCCATGCCGACACCGATCATCACTACCGCGCCAAGAATCGCCGCGTGGGTGCGGTGCATCCATTCGGAGAAGATCAGCACATAGGCCAACAGCAGGATCGCAGCGGAGAACTGCATCTCTCCGGTAAACAGTGTCGCCGACTCGCTCATATGTCGCTGCACTCGCGGCTAGTGAGGAGTTTGGCTATGCCCATGCGAGTGATCACGCCCCGGTAGTTGTCATCCGCATCGGTGACAAATAGATAGCCGGTGTTGAACTGCTCCATCAACGCCAGTGCCCGCACCGCATGGGAGTCGCAGTGCAGGCGGATCGCATCCTCCAGCAGGGTAGTTCTCAACCTGGCGCTGGAGAGTACCTCCTCGGCTGTGCACCCTCGTGGCAGAATTCCATGTGTGTCAGAATGTACATCCCCCCCCAGCCAGCAATGTGGCCAAACCCGGAGGGATTCAGATCACTGCGGCACGCAGCATTCTCGAAATGCGTGGCGCACCGAGAAACGGCCGGCGATGCGGCCCTCCGCATCCACATAGGGGATGCCCGGCACATCCTTGTCGACACACTCCTGCAGCGCATCACCAAAGCTCATGCCGGAACGCACCACGCTGGTCTTGATAAGGATCTTGGCAAGGTTCATGGCGTCTCATCCATCAGTGGCCGCATCGCGTGCAGAATGTTGGGAAAGAGATGCTTGTTCTGCCGCTCCTGGCATCGCCAGCAGCTGTTTCATCTGGGCACGCTGGGAGGGGGCAGTAAAACACGCGGGACAGCTGTCGGGGATGATCGGCAGCCCCCGCATCCCGGGCGAAGGCCGCCGGTCATACTCTCACGACAGTACACCAGCGGACGGATGATCCCGGATATCGCCTGGCGTCATTCCGATAGTGCGCCTTCATGGTGCGCAGCTGGCCGCCCGTGGAAGATCGACATCAGCAGGCTCTCCGCCAGGTCGTCGAGATGCTGTGCCCAGTGCCAACACCATTGTAGTCACTGCTGGCGGCCAGGTGGAGTACATGATGCCGCGCTTCATGCGCGCGCAGTAGGAGCAGAAAGAGTCGCCGTCCCATGCTCTTCTTGGCGTCCTCCCATGATCGGCATGTTCACAGGTAGAACCATGGGCACACCAATCCGGTCGTAGTAGGCTTTGAGCGGCATCGGGATCGAACCCCTCGACCTCCGGGTCGACGGTGATC
>AASF01001625.1 GCA_000168735.1 Candidatus Endoriftia persephone str. Hot96_1+Hot96_2
TTGATCCCGTCCTTGGTGTCGTTACTGGTCTCACTGATAAGCCCACCCAGGATGATCGTCTGACCGCTGTTCACCACCACCGTGCTGTCCACGGTACGCTGCGCAATGGGGACATTCCCACCGCCCCCAACCGCTGGCGCCGAACCCGGTTTGCTCACCTCCTGGCTGATCTCTAAGGTCACCATTCCACCGACATTGACCCGGGGCGTGACGGTAAGCAGCGTACCGGTGTCACGAAACTGGACTTCGGTAACGATCGGGGCGTCGGGATTGGTGGTGCTCTGGGAGGAGCGTGTGATGATCGGGATCTGATCGCCGACCCTAAAGCTGGCCGACTGATTATCGACCACCATGATCTGCGGCGCGGAGAGGAATTTGACCGAGGATTGGGCGTTCAACAGATTAAAGAAGAGCTTCAACTCATCCATACTGTTCAAAATCCCCAGCGAGAACCCGGAGCCCGAGACCCCACTCGGCAGCGGCAGGTTCAGCCCACCCTGCCACTTATCGCTCCCCCCCATATTTCCCTGCAGGAACCAGCGCACGCCATAACTCAGGTTATTGGTCAGAGAGACCTCAGCGATGGTCGCCTCTATCAACACCTGCATCGGCGGCACATCGAGCTTGCGGATGGTCGCCTCCACCGACTTGTAATCCCGCGCCGAAGCCAAAACTAGGATCGCGTTACGATCTTGATCGGCGATGATCTTTACCTCAGCCTTGGCCAGCAATGCCCGGCGCCGGCTCGCCCGCCGGA
>AASF01001624.1 GCA_000168735.1 Candidatus Endoriftia persephone str. Hot96_1+Hot96_2
ATGTCATCATGGTTGATAACCGCAATCCAGGAGACAGAGCCTGAGACCCGCGCCACATGCCCCCAAGCATTGGCGATTTCACCCCAATCACACTGATCACAGTAGAGCAGTCCAACGGTGCAGTGATGCCTGCGCACCAGCTTCGGCAGGTCATCCAGATTATCGGCTCTAACTAGGTTCCAGCCGTAGAGCTCCAAGCCATCAAACGGCGTCCTGTCACCTACGGATACAACCAGGGCATTCCGCTCCTTCAGCATCCTTTCTGCCCCTTTAATCACATCAGCTTCAAGTAACAACGCTTACAACCCGTCCATCCTAAAAAATAATCACGTTCCTACAAGGATTTTCCTCCCACGTCGTGAACAGGGTCACCGAACCCCCCCTACAATCTCCGCGAGGTGAATTATAGTTCTACTCAAAGCCATCTACAGGCCATTTATCGAGCTCATCACCCGCCTGGCGTGCCACTTCTGTCACAAAAACAGGGGGCAATTGCCAATTATGACACAGCAATTCCTGTTCCAACCTTGTATTCATGACAAGAACAATGATCGCTCAGCTTTTCTCCCCCAACAGAATGCTTACAGCAACACAACACATACAGACATCTGGCGCTTAATTTGCGTGGAATTTATCAAAAGTTTTTTGACAACTTCGGATAACGGAATTCAATAACGGGGCAGCGGCAGGCTACAACTTTGATGGCATCACCATCCCGGTTGGCGGTATTGGCGGTATTAGCGGTGGCACCTGGGAGATCTTCATCGACCTGGCGTCAACAGCACCTGTGCCAATGCGCAGTGCAAACCGGCACCACCGACTTTGGCAACAATGGCTTCTGGTCGATGATCAACAACCGGGGCTTTTTTATGCCTGATGCAAAGCCAGCGCCTGCTCACACGACACCGTGGAAAAAGGCCAAAAGAAACGAGACACCCCTCACACTAAAACCCCGGCCGTTTCGGTTTGCGCCGGAGCTTTTCTGTAGATTAGGCCAAGATCAAAACAGTCACAGGGTTAGAAGGGGGGGCTGACTTGTGAGGATACTGACTCTATTGATGATGGCGGTGATGCTGCAGGCCTGCTCCATCGCACGTACCAAGACCGCCGACCTGATGCCCGACACCACGCCAGGCATCCTCTACCCGGCTCGACGGCACCATCACCATCTACGTGCCCAAGAAAGAGTACGACGAGCAGATACGTCTGCAGCTCAGCCGCTCCGCTGAGTTTATTCACCATCCGGGGCAGGATCTGAAGCAGGCTGCCGTGATCATCGCGAAAAAATATTTCCGCAAGGCGCAGGCGCTCTCTCTGGAGAAGCCGACCCAGTACCTGCTAAAACTCTCTGGTGATGCCTTCATCGACCACACTCAACGTCTACCACACTACCATCGACGCCGAGCTCTACACCCAGGATGGCGAGCTGGTCGACCGGCGCATAGATTGAGCAAGGCTTCCATCTCGACCCTGATCACCGACGAAAACGCCTTC
>AASF01001623.1 GCA_000168735.1 Candidatus Endoriftia persephone str. Hot96_1+Hot96_2
GGCACCGACTCGCCGGCGAGCAAATCGTAGCACTTCAGGCCAACGATGCAGATATCGAAATCATTCGCCATCGCGATGCTCATCCAGCATGTCGAAGCAGCGACTGCTTCAGGCTGATCTGTGGCTGCCAGCCGATTCGCCTCGCGGATCTTGTGGTTGGTGCCGTAGACTCGGTCGAGATCGACACTGCGAAAGCGCGAGCGATCCACTTCGACCGAATGGCGGCCATCGGTTAGCGCCTGCAGAATATCGATCAGCTCACCGATCCCGGTGGGGTGGTTGGAGCAGACATTGTAGGCCTCGCCGGGGGTGCCTTTCAGCGCCAACTCCCAATAGGCCTGAACACAGTCGCGCACGTCGACGAAGTCACGCTCAGAGGCGGTGTTGCCGACGGTAATGGTGGCGGTACCGGGGTCGGCGAACTGGGCGCAGAGCATCGCAGCCACCCAGCGCTCCGGCAGGCCAGGGCCGATCAGGTTGAACGGTCGCGCCACCACCAACGACAGCCCGAACAGCCCGGCGATCTGCCGCGCCCACTCGATCTGTGCCGACTTGCTCTGGCCGTAGTGGGTCTCGCCAGCGACCGGATCGTCCTCGTTGAGCAGACCATCCTCACGCATCTGATACTCGGCGGCGGACCCCACCAGCAGGATCCGGGTCTGCTGGCAACCGGCCTTGGCCAGCGCCCGCAACAGGTTGTTGGTGCCACCCACATTTACATGCCAGAGCAGCGCATCGTCACAGGGCGGCATCACCGCCGCCAGGTGGAAGACGATATCGGGGCGCTCCTGCGCAATTGCCGCCTCAATCTGGCCCGGGTCGGTCACATCGAGGGGGAAGTGGGCATCCAGCTCGACCCCATCGACCGCCCCCAGCCCCAGGCCGACGATGCGCGGCGGCTCCGGCAGCTGGCGCAGAAACGCCACCAGATGGCGGCCGGTAAAGCCAGCCACGCCAGTCACCCAGACCGTCTGACTCATTTCTTGATCCCGAGGAACTGATCCTCCATCCCAGCGAACTCCTCCTGGGCGGTGGCGTAGTCGTCCATGCGGCCGATGTCGAGCCAGTAGCAATCCTCCCGGTAGAGGGCCACCTTGCCGCCCTGGTCGTGCACCCGCTGGATCAGATCAGGCATGTCGAGGTATTCGTCGGGGTCGATGCCGGCGATCACCTCGCGGTTGATCACGTTGACCCCCATGCTCACCTCATAGTGGTAGGTGGGCTTCTCGATAAAGCCCGTGAACAGGCCGTCATCGTCACTCTGCACCACCCCAAAGTCGATCTTCACATCGCGCTTGTAGACACCGATGGTGAAGTCGGCCTGGCTGCGCCTTGGTGGAACTCGATCATCTTGCCGAAGTCGAGGGTGGTGAGCAGATCGGCGTTCATCACGATCACCGTCTCTGGCAGATCAGGGATGCGCGCCAGCGGTGCGGCGGTGCCCAGTGGCTTCTCCTCACCTGCAGTAGCTGATCCTGGCATCGTATTTGGAACCGTCACCGCAAACCGCCATGATGATCTCGGCCAGATAGCCGGTACAGATGGAGATATCCTTCAGGCCGAAGGAGCCGAGGCGGCGCATCAGTACCTCAAGGATCGGCTTGTTGCCGAGCGGCACCAGGGGTTTCGGCAGCACCGTAGTTAGAGGCCTGAGGCGCATCCCCTTGCCGCCCGCCAGAATCACCGCCCTTACGTTATCCACTGCTGATTCAGCCATCACCGATCCTCTTTGTTCCTATTGGATTAGCGGGCAAAGCGTACCATTCGCCCGGTGAAACCGCCGCCGAAAAACCCCAACCCAGATCACAAAATCGCGAGCGCCCATGCCGTTCCCGCAGGCGAAAAATCAGCGGCAAGCGATGTGGATGGAGAAGTTTCGGTCATTCTTCTTTATTGGCGGGTCAAGCAGGATGGCAACAGACGCCATTCCCGCACGTCGGTCATTCTCGTAAACTTCCCTGGCCTTTTCAATCACAGCAACAGGCCAGACAGACCATGCAGATCATCCCCGCCGACAACCTTGCCTGCCCACTGGATGGCCAACCCGCTGAGACAAGATGACAGACGCTGGCTCTGCCCCGACGGACACAGCTTCGACATCGCCCGTCAAGGCCATGTCAACCTGCTGCCGGTGCAGCAGAAGCGTTCCCGGTATCCAGGCGACAGCAAAGAGATGATTACCGCACGAGGCCGTTTTCTGCAGAGCGGCGTCTACGCGCCCATCGCCGCCACCCTGGGCGAGCGGGTCATCACCGAGCTGGCAGAGACGCAAAGCGCCCGGATC
>AASF01001622.1 GCA_000168735.1 Candidatus Endoriftia persephone str. Hot96_1+Hot96_2
GATCAGCTAGTGAACTCAAAAGCAGCCATCGAACAGCATACCGGCAAGCCCTGTGACCACTTCTGTTACCCGGCGGGGAGCTGGGATAAACAAGCGGTGGAGCTGCTGGCGGAGAGCGGTTACCGCAGCGCAGTCACCTCCGATTTTGGTACCAACCGGGTTGGCGACAATCCACTCATCCTGAAGCGCTACCCCTTTCCCAACAGCGGTTCGCCACTCAACACCCTGGCCCATACCAGCGGCCTGATCTACGCCCTGTCAGCCCTCAAGCAGCGCCTGCGTGGCAAGGCGGCGGATTAGATAGCCTCCCGGCGCGGGCAGCCCCCGTTATACGCGCCTGAACAGTCGCAGCGCAGAGAAACAACAAAGCCCGACGGCAACTATTTTTTATAGGCAATGATCGACTTGGTCATTCCCGCGACTTTTTCATCGAGAAGCCCTGTCGCGGTCGGGAAGTGAGCCTTGAAGCGCCGCTTGCTATACGCCATGAAATCAGCCGACCACTGCTTAACCCAGAAGCGCTTGGTCCATTTAGAGAGGCGATAACGGGTCACGTGAGAGAAATAGTGCACCAGCGGCAACCAGGAGTGCGCCTCCAGCACGAAATGCAGATAAGGGGTTTGCACAAAATATCTCTTCCCCACCCGCGCAATCTCTTTTGCAAATACCTTCTGATGTTTCTCAGCTCTACGTTTGAACTCTGCACTTGATATGGAACGCAGCTCACTCCTCGGCACAGTGACATGTTCGATTGCGGAATTGCACCAGACCGCATCGAAAGATTGATCTTCAAAGGGCAGCGGTCCATCAATAGGGATTAACTGATAACCCTTCAGACCATACTTCAGCACCCCTCTCTTCATCGGCTCCTCGAAGATATCTGCCAGCACAATGTTTTCTGGATAAGGGTAGTATTGCCCAAGGTAAGAACCATCTTCACTGCCGAGATCGAGAACGATATCGTCTGGTCCAAGCCCAAGGGTTTTGACAAACAGATCGACTCGCTCTTTCCTCAGTTTATCCGTCGCCTTCCCAAGCACCTTTTCGGTACTGTCATTCCAGGGTGTTTTTCCGAGAGTCGCTGAGCCACCAAGATCCATCGTTATCTTTTCGCTATGCTGTTTCACTGACACCTTCCCCTGTATAACCGGATAAGATTAAGGTCTATTTTCAACAGACCAAAAATTTTGGGTCAATGAAAAAAAACGGGAATTAAAAGGAGCGTGAGTCGATTCACATTTTTGTTCCAGGTCAGCCATTGCGGGCTTTTGATAACCCGAGTTGACTCAACTTTATGTAGAAAAACAAAGCCTTAAAATTGGCATATAAAATAAATGCACTATTGAAGTGTGACGCCTTTGACACACCATGTGAGCTGAGCAAGATTAATTCTAAGCATGCCTGGGCTATCCACCAATCCCGGCAGAGCTGAGATGGATCCCATCAGCTGGAGAGGAAATCCACCTCAAACCAGAGCCACCACAATTTCCAGGCAAGGTAAAATTGCATCATGAGCCCAGTGGAACTGGGCAATCCAGCCGGATAAGACATAGAGAAAACTGAGCATCTCCATGCCCCAAGCGGAGACCGACCGCGCTGAGCTGAGCTGAGCTGAGCTGAGCTGAGCTGGCAGGGTGGCGACTACCAATCGACCATCGACATCTCGGTAAAGAAGCTGCCGGGCTTCGACAGCCTCAAGCTGATCGAGCAGCTGAAGCAGGTGATGGCCGAGCAGTGCAGCCACCCCACCTGGCCCCGACGGGGTCGAATACACCATCACCTCAGACCAGTCCGACTCGATCCTCGCCACCTACCATCACCACCGTGATCGGCCTAACCCCGCTGGCGCTCAGCGACCCCTTCTGGATGCCACTCTGCCTGGCAATCATCGCCGGGCTGTTGGTGGCAACGGTGATCGCACTATTCATCATCCCCTGCCTCTACCTGTTGCTCAAGCGGCGCCTCGTTCCGTTAGCGTTCAGCAGGAAGTCTCAAGCAGAGGGTTAATAGTCGTGGAGATGGTCGCCTCTTTTTGCCGATACCTCACTGATCGCCCCTGATCCATATCCTGGTAGGTCACAGGGCCTTCAAGCCCCGTGAAGGGAGCGCCTGGCTCTCCGCCGCCGGTGGCGCTTCGGTAGCCTATGTCTTTATCTATGTGCTACCCAAGTTGGGCAGAAAACAGGAGCAGGTGGACGAGCACATCGGCTTCGGAGTGCT
>AASF01001621.1 GCA_000168735.1 Candidatus Endoriftia persephone str. Hot96_1+Hot96_2
CAGTCTCTTCTCCGCCTGTTTTCGTTCCGTAATGTCACGTACAACGGCGATGACGATTCGCTCGGTTCCAGGGTGAGCGATACTGGCCGTCAATTCGGCCGGAAACACCGATCCGTCCTTCCTGCGCCCCTGCGTCTCATGACTCAGGCTCAGGAGCGGTTCGGTTTTCTCCAAATCGGACTTGGCGAAAGGGCAGTTCAGAAGCTCTTCGGGCAACAGTGTGTTTATGCACTTTCCGGAGATCTCGTCCGGCGTGTAACCGAACATCGATTGCGCCGCCCGGTTGAGAAACTGCACTGCACCGCCTTCATCGGTGGTGATAACCCCCTCGGCGGCCGCCTCCAGGATGGAGCGACTCCACTCCTCCTTGTGCGTCAGGCTAGCCGCCAGCTCAACCAATTCGTTATTCATCTGGAAGAGTTCTAGGCTCTTCTCCTCCAGCAGGCGCTCCGCCTCATGGCGGGCCTTGCGCTCACGCTGCCAGCGGTGTTCCAGACGAGTCAGTTCATCCATTCGCTACACCTGGCGGTGTCAGCAGAAAACGGATGGAGGTTCCCTCTTCCACCAGCAGCTCTTCCCGTTCAATGGAGAGGGTATCACCGAAGTGGCCGGCGCATCCCTCAATCAGCCCGTGCGCCAGATCCCCCAGCGGCCGCTTTGAGTAATAGATCAGTTCCAGTTGGTTCGCCGACGGGGAGCAGTGCTCGAAGGTCGGCAGCTCGGCATCTGGGTAGAGTTTTCTCACCTCGACATGAATGTAATTCTCAATCAGCTGTAAAAATTCCAAGCTTGAGTCGATTCCTTCCAGGAACTGGGGATAGGCGCCAGCCAAGATGCCAAACAGGTGACAGCCAAAGGAACGAACCAGGTCCGGAACTGGTGTGCCGGATTTTTCGCTCAACGCGGTCACCAGTTGCAGCATCTCCCTATGATCGTAGGTGCCCACCGAGGTATATGCCCCCCCTGACGGGAGATCGGAGGATTCGATGATGTCATCTGCCATCTCCGGCGAAAAACGCTCCTCTACGAACTCGATGAACTTGGAAAATACAATGCCCTTCATGCGCGGTCTCCTTATTGGCACTTACTGCCATATCTGGCGTCATCCGCCATTAGTGAGCCTCTGATCAAGTCATGAACTCGTATTTTGCGCCCAGAATATCCAGCTTCTGCATGGCAAATCTCGGCAACGGCTCCATGCGTTGCTCTATCTCCTGCATCCATGCCGTCGTTCGCAATAGCCAGCTATTACGTGCGATTTGCGCCTTGAATCTGAACATTCTGAATCACAATCGACTTCATCCAGACTTTATCAGAGGCTCCTTAAGGACATTCGGCACAACTGACGGGAAGTTTACATGCACACGGCAGAAACCGTCGCATTTGCTACCATAGGCGTTTTCAATCGAAGATCCTCAACCATGGCAAACAATCCCCTCTCCGGCGCCGGCTATCTGCTTCGCGGCCTCAGTCTGATCAGCAAACCGGGGCTGCGCCCGTTTGTGCTGATCCCGCTGCTGGTCAACATCCTGGTCTTCAGCCTGCTGATCTGGTTCGGCATCGACCAGTTCGAGCTATTGATGGAGCGCTTTTTGCCGGCGGAGGATAGCTGGCTCTTCTGGCTACGCTGGCTGCTTTGGCCGCTGTTTGCCATCACCCTGGTGCTGGTAGTCTTCTACACCTTCACGGTGATCGCCAACCTGATAGCCGCCCCCTTCAACGGGCTGCTCGCGGAAAAGGTGGAGCGTTTCATCGGCGGCGAGCTGCCCCAGGAGCCCGGTGGCATCGGCCAGGTGATGAAGGATATCCTCCCCTCCATCGCCTCCGAGCTGCGCAAGATGGGCTACTTTCTGCTGCGCGCGATTCCACTGCTAATCCTGTTTCTGATCCCAGTGATC
>AASF01001620.1 GCA_000168735.1 Candidatus Endoriftia persephone str. Hot96_1+Hot96_2
GAATTCGCCCTTGATCATCCGGGCCGCGGATGGTCGCCTTCAGCACAGGCGCGTTGTCGAAGCGGCCGTCCGCGGGCGCGTAGCAGGCCGTTGAAGTGGATCGTTTCGCCGGGGCGGTAGAGGTCGCGCTCGCTATAGATGAAGAGCTGCTGGGCTTGGTCGGGCTGCTCACCTAGGTCGAAATCGGAGAGGTCAAGGGCCGGTCTGTTGAGCGCGAGCAGGGTCAGCTGGGCCTCCTTGTGGGCACGGATCAGCTCGATCTGGTCGAGAGCGTGGCTGAAGCTGGCCAGCCCCTCCGGCGAGGTGCGGCTGGTGGCGATCAGGTTGCCTTTGCGGTCGAGTGCCTCCAGGGTGCACGCCGGCCAGCGGCTGCGCCTTGCCTAGGGAGTAGCTGTAGATGTCGAGCTGGTTATTGTAGCGGCGCGCGTGCAGGCCGATGTCGGTGATGGTGAAGTAGGCGGTCTCGGGATAGCTGGTGTAGCTGCCGGCGGGTTTCATCAGTGCTAGATAGAGGCCGGGCTCAGCCAGGGCCGGCTGGGCGCTGATGTCCGATGCTGCGGCGGGCGCGGGTGTTGCGCGGCAGATCCAGGGTGAAGCGGCCGCTGTGGACCAGCTCGGTCCAGTCGGCGAGCTTCTCGAACAGGCTGTAACGGTAGCGCGACTGCAGCTGCCGCCAGACTTCCAGTAGGCTCGCCTCGCGTACCCGGTGGAAGGTGATGTCGACCGCATCCACGTTGACCGCGACGATCGGCAGGCCGCTGCCCTTGTGAGGCAGCAGCAGCGAACCCTGGCTATCGAAGCTGGCGGCGGGCTGCAGCTGCCGGGTCTTCAGGCTGGCGGGGTGGTTCTGCGCCAGTTGTGATCCATTCGCTGCCTGCAGTTTGCGGTAGATGGTCAGGCGGTAGTCGGTTTCTGGTTCGGTGTCGGGGAAGCAGGCGCGTCGGCCATCCTTCGAGAGCACCCAGGCCCCCTCCACCAAGCCCTGATCGGTGGTGAGATTGAAGTAGGGCTGGATATCGGTGCTGGGCTCGAGGGGCTGGCTGAACAGGGCACAGATCTGGTTCTTGCCTTCGATGGCGCGTTCCGAGACGTCGAGTACCTGCAGCGCTTCAGCAGCCTGCAGCGGCAGGCTGGCCGCCACTAGCCAGAGGCCGAGCAGCAGCAGGGACAAGGGTTTCGAGAGCGGGTGGTGATGACCCCACATGGCCATTCTCCTTAGGTCGTTCTTGTCACCCAACTATGTCAGGGGATGATGGCAGGGCAGTGGCAGATCCTGACAGAAACAGGCAGCTTGTTCACGGCTCTTTTATCGCTTCTTCAACAGTGGGGGTGAGCAGCTGTAGGATCAGCGGGATCGCCGGTGGTACGCGTTGGCTCTCGGTGGAGATGTTGCGGATGATCGAGAGGTGAGTGCCGCTGACGGGTGTGGAACTCCGCTCCGGGCCAGGCGGGCGGAGTTGAGGCTGACCAGGCCATCGCCGAGGATCGCCAGCGCCGCTTCGATCTGCTCGAACAGCTGCAGCAGGGCCACCTCTGTGCCTTCGGGCAGGGTCTCCCGGTGGTTTGCAATGGCGGTCTGCAGACGCTGTTTATCGATCTGGCCGAGTTGGCCGGCGATCACCATTATGCGGGTGTCGGGGGGTGCTGGGCGGCTGTTCAGCTGAGTAAGAAACGGACTGCCGGGAGTCAGGTCGAGGCCCGCCTCGCCAGCACCGTCGAAGATCGCGTTGAGCCAGCCGAACTCGCCGTTGGGGGATCTCGGCAAACTGGTCGCGCAGCTCGGCAAAGAAGCGCAGCCGTGCCAGCTCTGAGCCCTGGTTGGGGGGGTGCCGACCAGGATCAGCTGGCTGACCTGAGGGATATTCTTGTCTGTCAGCCACTCGGGACGACTCAGCAGATCACGGCTGACTAGTCCGCCCATGCTGTGGGCGATGATGGTGATCGAGCTGACGCCCTGCTGTTGCAGCCACTGCAGCTGTTGGTGAAACAGCTCGGCTGAGTCGCTGATCGGCTGGTCGTCCGGATAGTTCATCAGCCAGATGCTGAAGCCTGTTTTGGCCAGTGTCGGCGCCAGATTCATCCAGATCTTGCCTGGGTCATCGAGACCGTGGATCAACACTACCTGGGGGCGGGATAGATTGAGCGGACGCCCGGCGGGGAAGGGTTTCAGGCCGTAGTGTGCCGTTTTGCCTCGGCAGCCTGTTGCGGAAAGCGCTGCTCGATAGTGTGGCGCAGCTGACTGCGGATTTCTGCCGCTTCCTGCTCGCTGAAGTGGGGGCGCAGCAGTTGCCCAGGCGACGATGGTGATGATCCCAGAGGATGAGCAGTCGCAACAGGATTTTGCGTCGGCGTCGGCGTCGGCGTCGGCGTTGGGCGGCGGGAGGGGGCTTGTCCATTTCTAGACTCTACTACAGCCTAGTCGGGAAATGGGCTGCAAATCTACTGGCGTGTGCACTTCGATTATTAGAAATCCTGGGGTCCAGAGTATAACACTCCTGCTTTCCTATCTTGTTGTTATTCTAAAACTTGTGTTGTTATTCTAAAACTTGGTTTTTGGTCCTGGTTTCAATGGCGTGACCCCTGTGTCTTGTCAGTCTTTCAACTTTATTTCTGAAATGGCCATTTCCCAAGGGAGCCTCTGATCAAG
>AASF01001619.1 GCA_000168735.1 Candidatus Endoriftia persephone str. Hot96_1+Hot96_2
GCTTGCTAGTTTTCCCTGTAAATCTTCGACCTGCTGGCGTAGTTGTAAAATCTTCTGTTCTTCTGCATCAACGGCTGAACGAGAAATTAAACGTTTCTCCCAGATACTAAGCAAGCGATCTAATTCTTTTTGGCCGGTCTGTAGGTTTTTTTTGGCAATTTTGAGAGAGCGCTGGGTGGTTTTTTCTTCAACTTCCAATTGTTTTAAGGAAAATTGGCTGCCTGCTAGTCCTGCCTTACTTTTATCAAGGGAAAACTCATAGGTGGTTGGTTCAATGCGTAGAACCACGGTACCTTTTGCCAGGCTAGCGCCTTTTTTCAAGGATGGGTGGATATAACTGATCTTGCCAGCAACTTCCGTCTTAGCTTTCAACAAAACGGCAGGCTCTACATATCCATAAGCAATGGCACGACTGCGGAAAGGGATCTTCTTAGCTGTAATGACTTCCACTGTTTTGGTGGGGAATTGCAGTTCCTCATGTTCGATAGGTGGCCTGGATTTTACTTTGAAAATCACCAAGGCCAGGGCTGCAATAACAATCAATGGTAGAATAAACGGTTTTTGAAAGAATTTTTTCATAAGTTCCCGCTCAATTCCACGGCGATAGATCGCAAAAACCCCGGGCACCTTGTCTTGCATATTTCCAGTATCCCCAGCCAGTAATGACTGCATAACCAGACCTTGAATGGTGCCTATGAACAAGGTACCCGCAGCCACAGTATCAACAGCCGGATCAATTTCACCTTCGGCCTTACCTTTCTCTATCAATACTGCCACACGCTCACTGTATTTCCGGATCAGGGTGCGCGCCATGCGCTTGGCTGCTGTATCCTCAGCACGCTGTAATTCACCAAACAACATACGTGGCACACCTGGATGGGCAGAGACAAAATCAATATGGGTCATAAATACCGCTTCCAGTGCTGTAACTGGAGTTGTTGCAGCCTTTGCCGCCGCGTCTACTCGCGCCAGCAGGCGTTCCGCGACCCATTCCATCACCGCCTGCCAGATGGCCTCTTTATTTGGAAAATGACGGAACAGCGCCCCCTGGGTCACGTTCATGTATCTGGCAATGGCTGCAGTGGTGATGTCGCTTGGGTTTTGTTCCGCGGCGAGGTCAACCACGGCTTCAACAGTAACTGCGCGACGTTTATTTGCAGGCAGATGTTTGCTGTTTGAGGGCATGTTATCTCCACAAGATAGTAATTAGTCACTATCTTGTGTCATTGGGCGAACAATGTCAATTCCAAGTAGATCTAATCGATTACCCTGTGGAAAGGAGCTATTCCGCCCTAAACGGAAGGGAGGATATCGAATAGGTAGATCCACCTTGAGGTGGATCTACATTTCTAATGTCGTGGTGCACCCTCTTTAACGAAATTCGCATGGGCAGTTCGCCAAAAATGGGTTTGCGATTGACCGAGATCAATGATGTGTCATTCTTGCCAAGGAGTAGAGGTCCTTGTTGGATTTTCCTGCCTAAATAATTAGAAGGCATAGATTCTAGCTTGTTATGGGGTTAGGTCCTGCTCGACCAATAAAATCCAATTGGCTGGGGTAACAATAAACAGGTCGATGCTAGGCGCGTCCTTTGGAGGGGGAGGCATGGCAAGGCAACTGACGGATGTGGACTTGGGAGTTCTGAAGGAAGCTCTCAAAGGGGAGATCCACCACGCGGCTGAGAAGCGCTATCTACATCGTTTGCATTGCGTATTGCTGGTCAGTGCAGGTCAGGAGTGCAGCAGCGTGGCCAACTGGTTTGGTGAAAGCTCCCGTTCGGTGGAGCGCTGGGTCGACAGCTATTATGAATTTGGCCCGCTGGGCCTGAAAGATGACGACAAGTCTGGGCGCTTGGCCAGCCTGGATGCGGATCAGTTCCAGTTCCTGCTACGAGAGATCGCGGTGACACCCGAGTGCTTGGGGTTATTCGGTGTCCCGCTGGAGTGGCAAGCTTGCTACAACAGCATCTTCAGACACACTATCAGGTGGATCTCGGCTTGCGGCAGTGTCAGCGGATCCTGCGGGAGTTGAAAAATAGTTGCGGGTGAGGGGAGTAACCAGCGGAAAGGTTTTCCGGGCCCCTCCAGGGGTGCTCGTTAAGCTACTTGCTAAGGAAGCTCTGAGCAACCCCCAAAGATTCCGATTATTTCTTTTCAGCAGACACTATCAGCCAGATCAGTGAGCGATGCAAAATTCAACAGCGTAGCAATTTTCGATGCTATATCAGAAGGTGAGCTGAACACAGCGCGCCATCTCCGTGAAGACCTTATGGATATTGCAGAGTACATCGCTCATGGCCTTGACGTGCGCTATTTTCGCGTGGACTCAGCTGATGATATGGAGTCTTGTATCTCAGTTCTTCTGGGCGAGGCTACTGAACATGGCTTAATTCCGTGGGGTCATATAGAAGGGCACGGCTCAACTGACGAAAGCGGATTTAGAACAGTCGATACTCATATTTTAGCTGGACTCGCCTTAAAGGACTTATCCACGCCATTGAATATGGTCACTGATTTTAATCTCATTCTTATTTTGGCGACATGTTATGGCGGGGGGCGGGAGCCATTACTACGATAGATCGCGAACCTGTCCTTGGGTTAATTGGCCAACTAAGGGAAGTTGAGGCCGGTGAAGTCGAAACTGACTTTTTCTGTTTATAAAACATATTTTCGAAGTCAATCACTTAATAGGGGCTGGGTAAGAAAGCGCTGACCTCTCGAGGGCCTTCAAGTCTTTATTGGCCGGACTACGGCTGAAAAGTTTTCTATATAGTATGGGCAAGCT
>AASF01001618.1 GCA_000168735.1 Candidatus Endoriftia persephone str. Hot96_1+Hot96_2
GGGTTTTAAAACGAATTCGCCCTTGATCCAAAACCAACTAGCACAGGCTACAGCACCGAATATCATATAACATATGGCAAAGACCCATGGTGGCGCTTGATAGTACAAAATATTTTCTATCCAGTATGACATGAAAGAACTGGAATATATGGTATCGCTGACCCGTGAACGTAGCGCCATTTCAATTGTAGTGAGCGGACATATAACGCCAAGCCACGACTGAATGACGACCACACCAATCACTACAAGATGCATTAACCTAAACCAAGGATTGCGGATCCAAGACCATGCACGAGCCTTACCGATGAATATAAGAACCAAACCAATCACAATAAAGGCGACGATTAGCATGTGGAGCAGCAGGATTGTATCGGCCGCTAGCAGGAAGACTGTCGATTGAAATCCATTTGTGCCACCTAGCGTCGTGCATCAGCGACTGCCAAAAGTAGCACGCTTTTGCGTAAGCAAAATAAGTGACGCTTTCTGGGGAAATCCAGCTGAGATGCACCTTGGTATGGGTTAAAACACATCCCTATAAGCGAGTTAGACTAGGCCCATAACCTGTAGCCGCAGGTTATCGGAGTCCTAGCCCGATGATGCAGTGGCGCCGGCCTCGCCGAGACCGTTAACAAGCGTGTGGCGCGACTCCGATTCGATCGATAACTCGAACAGTTCGAATGGGCCCATAGCCCGAAATTTAGCAAGGCGGAGGTGTTTCTACCATGACCACAGCCAATCTCTCGGGTATCAATGTCGGTATTGACGTCGGTAAAGACCGGCTCGATGTCTATGTGCGCAAACTGGACACGGCTTTCAGCTTGCCCAATACACCCCAAGGCGCGAAGCGTCTCGCTCAAACGCTGCAATCAGATGTGATCGAGCGGGCGTCATCGAAGCGACGGGACGCTACGAGCGCCACTTTGTCGAAGCAGCGAGCACGGTCGGCTTGCCTGTCGTTGTCGCCAATCCACTTCAGGTCCGACGCTATGCCGGTGCGATCGGCCTGTTGGCCAAGACCGATGCGTTCGATGCTCGCCTTATCGCTGACTTCGACGCCATCGTAAAACCGCCTGTGCGACAACTGGTCGACACAAAGAGTCGTGAGATTGTCAACGCTGATACGTACTGTCCCCATTTCACCGATTTGAGATGTCCACTTTTCATCAGTCGTTTCTTCACTGAGGTCCGACTTATGCGGCCTCGGATTCCTCATTCTCGGATTGTGTTGTCGCCTGAGTAAGCAAGCCCGCCTTGCGTTTTTCCTTGAGACGGAAGC
>AASF01001617.1 GCA_000168735.1 Candidatus Endoriftia persephone str. Hot96_1+Hot96_2
TGCTCAGCAGTTCCCCCTTATCGGTCTTGCCATTACCATTGAGGTCACGCCACACCTTCAGAGAGGCCCAGCCACTGTCCTTACTATCGACGCGGCCATCGCGATTCTCATCCAACTCCCTAAGCGCACCATAACCATTGCCGGCAAACCGTCCATTATTGAGGATGGTGTGATCACCAAGCAGTTCAGCCCCGTTATCGATCAGGCCATTGCCATTTCGATCAATAACCAGCAGGCCATCATCAGAACCAACCCACCCCGTCAACTCGGGCAAAGCCATCGTTGTTGTGATCGAAATAGGTACCGCTGGATAGCCCCGTGGTTTCTATTCCATCGCCATCCAGGTCTAGGATTAGCGGGTCATAGCCATAGCCATTTGCTGCCCCAAATAGGTCGCTGATCAAGCCTTTCATTGAACTTTCCAGGCCGTTGATGGCATCGCCCAAGCCGAAGGCGAAGTCAAGAAACTGTGGCGCAATTTGATCGCCCCAAGAGGAGAGTGTCTTATCCCATGCATTAAATAACGGCCCAAGCCACTCTTTGGCGTCGTTAAACTGTTCAAGCCAACCCTGTGCCTGTTGTTGAACCTGCGGATCCGATGAATAGCCTTCCCTAAAAACAAAACCTAGATAGGTGGATGTTTACCAAGTAGGGCATCCGGACCATCACCTCCCGTATCACGGATCTGCGCCCATAGATCTTCGACGGCCTGGTCGTCATACTCTTTGCGAATCAGTTCCATGGGGGTATAGAGCGTCCAATTTTCGAGGCTAAGATTATTTTTCTCAAATGCTTCCTGATGGAACTTCATCGTCTCGTTATAGCGAACATCCCGATCAATCCAACCCCCATTCTGATCGGCATTCGAAATAAGTGCCTTGATATATCCCTCTGCCATATCGACACGAATATTATCGATCTCTGCCAACGAAAGATTAATGCATTCTTCACCGCCCATACCCATCAAAGCAGTACCTTTCAGATAGTTGAGGGCTGCTTGACCGGCAACTGTGTCACCATTAGCCACACCTGCGGCCCAGCCCGCATAATTATAGCCTTTGGCCGTAGAGTTCGGCATAGACTTGGCGGACGGCCTTTACCCCCCCCGATTCGATACGCCTTCTGTAGTCCACAAGCTGTTGTCTCGTTATTGTCTGTAGCATGGTTCATTCCTCCATTTAGGTTATTGTGCCGGTTGAGTCTGCTGTTGGTGTTTTTCCCGTTCCATTCTGTGCCGTTCCGCCTCTAGGCTGGCGGGTGATTCGGTTTCTCCGGGGAAGTATCTCAAAACTCAAAATACGCTGACGCACCTTCATCTCAATGTTCTGCCATTGGTGTAACAGCTGGCGCCGATATATGAACATATACCTCCACATCAGCCCTAGGCTCCAGACTGAATTCATGTCCACATGGTGGAGCAGACAGTTTACGTTTAGTACCTGGAACATATTTTCGATTGCTGCACCTGATATAGGACTTCACATGCCCATCCTGATCACGATAAACAAACACATCCTCAGCATCCGAATCTTCTCGATAAGGCCGGCTAGTACGCTCATCAATGGTAAGCTGCGCATAGACTTCTAGACCGTGCTGCTTGTTTGGCAATCGACTATAAAGAAACATGGGGTGATCATTTGAAGGGACTGCCTCAAGGCTAGCGTATGCCCGACGGTCCATAAAGCCGTCACCGGGATAATCCTCGCCACTGGTAATACCAACCGATATCCAGGGGGTGTTGGCAGGGATGTAACGACGGGATCGCTCACTACGCATGGCCCAGGTCTCCAACCCCCTCATATCCGGGTAGCGCATATCGAAGCCAAAACTGCGCACCTTCGATTCAGGGGTGCGGACGGGACGCGGTCCTTTGCGCTTCTCTCCAAAGCCAGGATCGCCATCGTATTCCACGTATTCAGCGAAGTACCAAGGTATGGCAACCAACATACCCCCCAGGTTGGCGCGCAGCGTTTTTTGCCGATTATGCACCGCCGCCATCTCCGCTGGCTCAAACCCGCGAAAAAATGCGTTCATGTACTCAACAAACAGCCCGATGACAATACCCGCCATCAGTAGCAGCGCAATCATCAGATAACCGAGCCAGCGCCATCGCCTGCGACAACGGGTGGATGGGACAGGATCAACCGTTTCACTTTTCATCTTCCCTTCTCCCTGCGATTGGCGTATATCTCACAATTGTCAACACCGACCTCAGATGTCCACATTTCACTGATTTGAGAGGAGAATAGGGGACAGACCACAGAGGAGAATAGGGGACAGACCACGGTTTTCTTGGCTGACAACCGTGNTCTGCCCCTGTTTCTTCCTCTTCCTGTTTCTTCCTCTGAACGATTTGCCATATTTTTAGCTGATCGCTCAAACGCCCTCGCTGTAGCCTCTGCATCTAGATGTGCAGAATCAATCCCATTTCGCAGATCCTTTTGAGACATATATCCCATCATATATGTCGTAGCATCCTTCATATATGCCGCCAAATCATTCACATATTCTCCATATGCATACCCTTGA
>AASF01001616.1 GCA_000168735.1 Candidatus Endoriftia persephone str. Hot96_1+Hot96_2
AAACGAATTCGACCTTGATCCGACACAGGTCAACTTTGTCGAGCTGCGCAACTGGTGTGATGGCGCGCGCATGACTTCGACGATGACCCGGAGCACTCCGTGTGAAAGGGTCCTCGAGTGCGATCCAGTGCGGGCTGGATCGAAGAGCGGGAGTAGGAAGAGGGGGCACCGTGCCCGGCGCCGCGAAATGCGAAGTGGAATGGCATGCTGAATAGAAAGCCACGCTTTTGCCCAGAATCCCTGCTCCCAAGGGGGGTTTTTTGGACGTTTCTCCCTAAGAGCCTGAGTATCCCTGGTGACAGGGTTCCACCGTTCTCTATCTCTCCACACGTGGTGCACCTCTTTGTTTCCATTAACAGTGGTCGGCCTGACCTTGTAGTAAACTTGGCAGTAACGATGGTTCCTCTGACCGCAGACCTTTTTCGCTGCGGCGTGAATGACGGGTGTGATGGTCTGCTGAGCCGAATATCGCTACAGGGGTCTCTCGCATGGCGACCCGGTGGCGCCAGGTGATCTTTGGCGTCACCCTGAATCCTGATCGCGGCACTGATCGGACGCTACACGGAGCGCCAGTTGAAGCAGACCTCGGTGCTGGGTGAGCTGGTGATGGGGGTGGTGCTGGGTAAACCTGTTGCACTTCGCCGGGCTTCGAGCTGATGAGCGTGTTGCGCGAAGGGGTTGGCTGCACCGAGTTGTCGGGTCTGGTGATGTCGGGGTTGTCGCTGGAACAGGCGGTGCAGCAGCTGGTCGGGCC
>AASF01001615.1 GCA_000168735.1 Candidatus Endoriftia persephone str. Hot96_1+Hot96_2
AACGAATACGCCCTTGATCCATTCATCCGTCTCGGCATCCCTGAATCGCGCCAGGTGGAAGATGCCATCCTTGTCGTAGTACCACTCGGGGGATTTGATCCGCGGCCCACCATCCTGAGCGATCGCCAGGATCATGTCGTCAATCAGGGCCTGGATGTGGGCCTGGGTCCTGGCCCGAAACGCCTGCAACTTGGAGGGGTCACCAGACTCAAAGGCGATCTGATGGCGCAGCAGCAGCTCGGTGCGCTTCAGGCAGCCGCCGAAGTCTAGGCACTCCATGTCAGTGCGATACTCGCAGCCGTTGCAGTGGGGGTATCCGCCAGGCTTGGCCTGGGTAGTAGGTGGCGGTATCGGCCCGCAGACCATGTTTCAGCGCATTGAACTTGCAGCGACGCTTGCCCTCATCCGTGGTCGGGCCGGTCGCGCTTGCATGCGCAAGCATAAGATTCCGCTCCCCAGGCGGCCTGGGATGCGGTATCATTGCAGTTTGGGCATTCGGCTGAGTATGAGAATGGGTGGTGCGCCAGTTCAGGAGCCTCACTGACAAACTTCGGCTCAGCGCGGAATTTATGGCCGCACTGGCGACAATGGAAATTCACTTCTGGTAGAGGATCAAGCTAA
>AASF01001614.1 GCA_000168735.1 Candidatus Endoriftia persephone str. Hot96_1+Hot96_2
AGCGGGCGGGAATTCGGCCTTGATCCCAACAGCAGTAACGTTGAACTGCCTGCGATCCCTGGCAAACGCTATTTCACCATCGGTGAAGTCAGCGATCTTTGCCAGGTGAAACCTCATGTGCTGCGCTATTGGGAGCAGGAGTTCCCCCAACTCAAACCAGTAAAACGGCGTGGAAACCGCCGCTATTATCAGCGCCACGATGTGCTGATGATCCGCCAGATCCGCAGCCTGCTCTACGAGCAGGGGCTTCACGATCGGTGGCGCCCGACAGCAGATGTCAGGTGAGCATGCTAAGGATGACCACATCCAGAGTCAGCAGATCGTCAAGCAGTTGCGCATGGAACTTGAGGATCTACTTCAGATCCTCAAGAGGTAGTCTTTTACGATTGACAACAGCAGGGTAACTGCATAGTATTCCCCCTCCTTTGCGGAGCTGCTAATTTTCCCGCCAGATGGGAGGTGGATC
>AASF01001613.1 GCA_000168735.1 Candidatus Endoriftia persephone str. Hot96_1+Hot96_2
TATCGCCTGATCCTGCCTGACTTCCGGATTTCTTCATAGTGTTGTTCCTTGAGTAACTCGTCTACGACATTGAAAGGCCTGACGGGCTCTCTCTGTCACTGCAACAGGGGGGCTGTCGGATTTAACACTTTTTGGCTGCAAATCCCTGGATAGCGATCAAATCAGCCTATCCCCCTCGTCAAATAGCCGGGCTAATTCTCCTCTGGCGATAAACTGATTTGATTTGCTCCCCAGTGACTTTCGCTTCAAATGGCCAAACCCGACAGCCTCCTAAAAGGATAGACAAAATAGCAGCGAGGGGAGGGGGATATGGGCAAATCCTCCTCTTCCTTGCTCGCTTATCAGCTAGGGCCTTGATTGAATAAATAAATAATTTCCAGATGAAGTATTGGTGATTTTTGTTGGAGAACTTACTATTGGGGCGCCCCGGCTCTCAATGACGGATAGAGATATGTCGAGTACGCCCCAGATCTACTACAAGCAAAATCGCCTGAAACAGCTACGAGCGTTTTGCCATGCAGCGCAGACCGGTTCGATCAGCGAAGCCCGCAGAACGTGTCTACCTGAGTCAGCCCACTGTCTCGCTACAGATTCAGGCGCTGGAGCGGGAGCTCAATACGGTGCTGTTCGAGCGTCGTGGGCCGAAGATCAAGCTGACCCCGGAGGGCGAAATCCTCTATAAACTGTCGCAGCCTCTGGTCGAGGGGATGGATAAGCTGCAGGAGACCTTCTCCGCCTACTGCGGCAAGCTGGAGAATGGCGAGCTCAACATCGCCGCCGGTGAGTCGACGATCCTCTACATCCTGCCTGAGCCGATGCGCCCGTTTCGCGGCCCAGTATCCTGGTATCCGCCTGAAGCTGCACAATGTAACCGGGCGTGATGGCATGGCGATGCTACGTGCGCGATGAGGCCGATTTCGCCATCGGCTCGATGTTGGAGGTGCCCGACGATGTAACCTATCAGCCGGTGGTCAACTATGGACCGGCGCTGATCACCCCCCCGGATCACCCGTTGGCCAGCAAGTCTGAGGTTACACTGCACGATATCAGCCCCTATGGGTTGATTCTGCCGCCGCATCATCTGAGCACCTGGCGCATGGTCGATTTGGTATTTGAACAGCACAATGCCAGCTATCAGGTCACCTTGGAGGCCGGCGGCTGGGAGGTCATCAAAAAGTATGTGGAGATCGGCCTGGGTATCTCCATCGTCACAGATCTCTGTCTCAGCGGCGATGAGAATCTGGCGAAGATCCCGCTCGGGCGCTATTTCCCGGACCGCAGTTACGGCATTGTGCTGCGACGCGGGAAGTTTCTCTCGCCCCAGGCGAAGCGTTTTCTGGAGATTACCCGGGAGGGTGTTTGCCGACCAGGCGACCCAGATGCCGGTCGATAGCGAATGATGATCTGATCGATAGCGGCGGGGAGGTCAGGGGGCCTCTGCACGTGCTTTCTTGATCGCCTGCTGAATCGCTTTGACTGAACGTATCCCAGGCACCCTGCTTGAATTTTTCATCCGAGGCGTTTCGAAGTACGGCCAACGCCTCTTTCTTGCTTGGATAGTCGGCCATGGTGACGCCGATCCAGGTTGAGCTGTCTTTGTACTGAAAGCGAAACAGCAGCGCCTTTCCTCCCAGATCGTGTTCGTTGATGAAATCGACGGCTGATTTGAAGAGGCGGGCTGAGATCAGCTGAATCACATAGTGGTTGGGCGGAAAGGTCAGCAGTCGGGCTTCGCTGCGGAGTGGTTCGCGTGACCAGTCGATCGCAATGTCGCTGTAATCCAGGGGTTCTCCAAGTTCATCCAGCAGATCGACTGCATTTTGTACCCCCTGCAGGCCTACTGCGCGCATCCAGNGCAATACCCTCCTCTTTGGCTGGCGGATCTGGCCGTTCATTGAGCAGTAGCGAAGCAAGGTTGAACTGGGCGCGTTGATAACCCTGGAGGGCGGCTTGGCGCCACCAGTACTCCGCTTTTCCCTTGTCGCTTGGGACGCCGCGTCCTCTGAGGTAGGCGTTACCGAGGTTGAACTGGNGCTGGGGCCATAGTTCCTGTTTGGGCAGCGAACCAGGAACCAGTTGGTCGCCTTTACTGGATCTTTGTCGACACCGATGCCCTGAAAATAGAGTACACCCAGACCAAATGCACCGGCGGGGTCATTTTTTTTCACCGCCTTGCTGAAGAGATCAAGGGCTTGTTCCGGATGTCCCTCTTCGATGTAACTGGCGCCACGGGCCACCAGGTCGGCTGCTGCTTGGCCCGGGCAGGCAAGGGGCGGAACCATGGAGGAATGGAGCCAGTGCAGCCAAGGTTAAGCTGAGCAAGCGTTGCTTGGCTGTTGTTAGCAGCGTCTGCCCAGGATGGGTTGGCAGGGGATATATGAAACAGGAACTAAATGAGCCAACAGTCGCCCTCCTAGGGTCTTTCGGCTCAGTATAAGGTGCGAAATAGGTGGTTCGAGGAACCGGGTCACATCAAAAATAAAATCGCCGGCTACGGCCGGCGATAAAGAGCCTCAGGACTGATGTTTATCATAGTTGTATCGCAACTTCATTGGCGTAGGCAGACTCATTTCCATCTGTGTCGACTGCGGTGACAGAAAAGTAGTGATTGCCAAGTGATTCGGCAGTGTAGTCGTAACTCGTGACATCGCCGGCCCAGATTGCCTCACCATAGTTACCGCTGCTGGTACCGTGGTAGATCTTATAGCCACTGATCTGTGCGGTAGTGTTCTCGCTCCAGGTGAGACGTAGCTGCGCGCTGCAGTTGCTAGTGCAATTGACCGTGATGGTGACCTCTGCCATGGCTGAATCACCGTCCGTATCCATTAGCTGATAGCTGAAGCGATCAGAGCCAACAGAACCGTTGTTGGGTTGGTAACTAATGGTACCGTCAGAATTGACCTGTACACTCGCCTGAGTATGGGATTAGCAGCTATGGTCAAGGTGATAGGGCTGTTGTCTATGCCGCTGTCATTGGCCAATATGTCGATGATGACTGAGCTGTTCTGGTTGGTTTCAGCATTGTCTGCGATGGCCGTGGGAACAGTGTTTACAGTGCCGGCTGAGCCGTCACCCTCATTTGTGCTGCCAGCATTACTGTTATCTCCGGTGGAAGTGCTGCTGCCGGCAGCGTCAACAGTGCTGACAGATTCGCTGCCGCTACTCGAGCTAGCATCGCTACCGCTGGCCACCTGATTGACCTGCTCAACGCCGCTGTTGTTGCTGTTGGCGACGATGGAGATGGTCTGATCCAAGCCGTTGCTCAGAGAGTTGTCGACACCGGCGTTGCTGAGTGCCTCGTCGGTATTGCCCGCGGTACCG
>AASF01001612.1 GCA_000168735.1 Candidatus Endoriftia persephone str. Hot96_1+Hot96_2
CTTCCTCAGTTCGATCCAACAAGAATGACGAAACCCCGCTGACTGAGCCGTCTGCGCGCTTGATTGGCGCGTTGTGCCATTCACAGTTGTGCCGGGTGCCGTCCCGCGCTGTGATATCGAAGAGAAATGTACCGCTATGGTTAGGGTCGAGCAATGAGCGCCAACTCTGCGGTGGCTCCGTCTCTTTCCGCTCCTCGTCAAACAGTTTGGGCTTGTTGGGGTTCTCATCCTGCGGTTTGGCAAGCAGCTCGGAGATATGTTTGTGCAGTGCCTGATCCCGACTGTAACCGCTCAGTCGCTCCGCACTCGGATTCCAGGCGATCACCCGGCCATCAAGCGACCATTCGATGGCAGGCAGCGGTGTGTGTTTGAAATGGCTCTCGAGTCGCTCTTCAGATTCGCGCAGCGCCTGCTCCCGGAAATTGGAGGCAGCGGCCAGGGTGATATTGTTGAGAATGACCTGGTTCTGCTGTTTTGCGGCTTTCAATAGGATGCCGAGCATCAGCAGGATCAGCACAACCGGGACGGTGTCAGGCATGGATGGCTCGGTCATGAAATAGACAAGGAGTGGCAGCAGTGCCAGCAGTAAAAAGCCGATGGAGCTTGTCATGGACGCTGCCTGAGAGGAGATGGCGACCGCTGAGACACCAATCAGGATGCAGCTGATGATCATCAGGCTGAAAAAATTGTCAGTTGGATCGATGAATATCACTAGACTGCCCCAAGCGAGGCCGGCAGCCCCAACTGGCGGCGATAAAACTGGCTCGACCTGCTTTGACTTTGCCTCTCAAGTGGCGGGTTCGGAAATAGTGCATTCTGAGCAGATAGCGTATCCCTGTGATGCCGAACAGAACCAACAGCCAGATCCTCAGTTGGGTGGCGTGTTCCGGAGCCCAGAGGATCCAGCTGGTCAACAAGCTGGCAATCAGGGCGCTGAGCAGAGAGGAAGCCAGATTGGTGTAGAGCAGATCATTCGTCTGTTGCTGGATCGAGAGAGCGAGTTCAGCGTAGTTCTGGCGGTCAGTGTCTCTGCTGCCTGTCTTAAGGGAGTTCATACTTCAGGGCTACCGCTCATGGTGATTGGCAGATGCCCGCTTATTCATTGGTCCAGGCATAGATCGCTTCGGCTCTGTTTCCTGGCTCTAGGTAAGAGAACGATTCACACAGGCTGGAGAGAAGCTGGATGCCCCGGCCGCTGAACAATGGTTTCTCCCCCTGCGCGCTGGTTGCGTTGGCAAAATCAAAGCCTGGGCCGCTGTCTTCGATCTGTATGACGATCCATCCGCCGTTAGCCTGGGGGTGTATCCTCAGTCCAATGTGTACCGAGCCTTCGTTGAGTTGGCTGAGCATCCGATCGCGCTCCTCGAAGTAGCGGGTAAAGCCATCCGGCCCCTCTTTGAGGCTCGAATCGAGGCCGAGTACGCCGTGGTCCAGGGCGTTGATGAAGAGCTCGGTGAGGATGGTGAAGAGCACCTGATTGTGTGTGCGTATCCCCACCATCTCCTGGATATAGTTGATCAGCAGCGGCACCGGGTCCGCCTTGCGCAGTTGCATGCCGCGCAGGGTGATATGGAACTCGACGCTATCGGGAGTCGTGATCGAGC
>AASF01001611.1 GCA_000168735.1 Candidatus Endoriftia persephone str. Hot96_1+Hot96_2
CTATGATCCGGCTACTAAAAAGAACCTCATGCGCCCGATTGTCGGCACCCAAGCAGCTCGGCGATGATCTGCGGCCTTCTGCAGCACCTCATCCCGGTCCCGACCTGTGGGCCATCGCAAACAGATTGTAGCGCCACTCCGGCAGATGGCGCGGCCGATGATAGGCGTGGCTGACAAAATCCAAGGCGCCGATCAGCCGGCCATACTCCCCCTTCTTCTCGTCCGGCACGTCCCATACCGTCATGCCGTTGCCACGAAACCCCAGGGTGTAATGGTTGGGCACCGCGCCGATACGTCGGATCACGCCACTCTCCAGCATCTGCTGCATGCGCCGCATCACCTCATCGGCCGTTGTGCCCAACTGTTCAGCAATCTGCTCATAGGGTTGCGGCGCCAGCGGCAGGCCGGCCTGGGTGGCGAGCACGATTTTGCGATCCAACTCGTCCAGACCGCTCACCTGCTCAGGCTCAGTCGTCATCCTTTTGCACTCGCAGATCGGGCAGGTTGACCGCCCCCATCACATGCAGCACCACGCCGGCGCCCGACAAAAAAGACGATGGTTGCGCCAAGACTGGCGAAAATGGGGGTTGTCAGTTCCGATCGTCATGCCCTGATAGCCTGCCGCCAGTAGGGTGGCCAAAGCGAGCAGGTAACAGATGTAAGCAGAAACCAGGGAGATTTTTTGCGCGGGTTTACGGTGTTTTCAAAGAAGGAGTTCTCATGTAGAGGGTTTGGCTCGCCCTGAGGCTACAGCGGGAATTATTGATTGATTGAGCGCAGGGAATACCACTCATCGAGTTAAACCTCAAACTTCAGGCCAACAAAAAACTCCTCTTTTTTTGGCATGTTATAGACTCGATACCCTGGTCTCCGCCTCGATCTCAGCCAATACGCTGGTGATGCGCTGCGGAGGTTCTCGGTGGCTAGCACAAACCACATGTTGAACTGGTGGTCGCGGGCATAGTTGTGGGCTACCCTCCGGAAAGGCATTGACCTGCTCAGTCACCTGATCGAACGCCTCCTGGGGGATTTTCATGGCGCAGAGACTCAGGCCACCGCCCAGCCGCTCGGCATTGAATAACGGGGCCAAAGCTGCGAGAGTTGCTTCTTCTCAAGCATCTGCTCCAGACGCCGGATCAACTCATCCTCCGAGATGCCAAACTGCGCTGCTGCCTCACGATAGGGGTGCTCACAGAGGGGAAAACCGCCCCTGCAGCTGATTGATGATGGCGCGGTCGATCTCGTCCATCACTGGCATCTTGGCGCCACGCTGTTTGAAGCGTCTGCCGACTGAACAGGACCTTATGAGGGATCA
>AASF01001610.1 GCA_000168735.1 Candidatus Endoriftia persephone str. Hot96_1+Hot96_2
CTTCTCCTGCTGAATTTGGCAACCAGTTATCCCGCTTCAGCGTATGACAGACTTTGATCTGCCACCTATTTTGGATGGCGACCAACTCTGGCCGCATCAGCGGCTGATGTGCTTTTGATGTTGCCACCTGTTTGGATGGCTACCAACTCTGCCCCGCATCAGCGGCTGAGTTGCCTTCGATGCACCACCTGTTTTGGATGGCTATCAACTTTCCCGCTTCAGCGCGGTACGGACTTTGACTCTACACCCGTTTGGATTTGGCAACCAATTTTCTCGCATAAGCGCGTGACAAATTATGGACTTGAATTGACTGAGCTTGGGGTGCCTGATGCGTTTGTTCATCGATCATCAATATTTGTCTTTCAGCTAACGCCACACATCACCGGCAGCAAAAAGCAGAGTGACGAGGAACGAGGAGCGGCGCTTTTTGGTGTCCGAGTGCATGTGATTGTTAGATGATTACCAGTTAATATACTCTGCTGATAGTTTTTTAAATTCACTATCAAGGGACACATTTTCCAGTATTTTCAATCTTACCTATTAAGTAATCTAGGCACTCATTAATACGGGCATTTATTACACTTTGCTTAATGGTTTCCAACGCTTGCTTCGCCTGAATACGACATACCAGGAGTGCCAAGTTTTCTTTGTATTTCATAATGAGTCAGTATTGCCATTGCATGAGGAGCGTATTTGTCGCCTAAAATAGATAAAATATGATCATAATATTGCTTTCCTCTAGGTGACACCCCATTGCAATAACTTACCCCTCTCCCAATCCGACACATCATTACAACCTTTACAAGCTTTTCTGCATTATTTGGTAAAATGTCATTCTGTTCTTGAATATATGAGGCGATTGAATCGGCTACCGGGTGCCTCATGATGGAAATTATCCCAACCATTGTGTTTTTCTAGTAATTGATCAAGTAGTGTATCTACTATTATTGCCCGCTCATTTGGTGTGCGATAAGGGTTACCGCCAACGACCCCAAGAAACTCTCCACCTAACTCATATTTTTCCTTGTGCAGGTTAGTATTATAGCCTTCTAATAAAATACCGATTTTATACTTAGGCTCATCGTTGCAGCTTTCCCATATAGCCGGAGCTATAAGAGATATATTTTTTCTAACCTGTGGGTCTGTATCAGTTGTAACATAGATACCGAACATGGTGCGGATAATGCTGGCAAGGTGATGACTAGCCAGTTCTGAAACTTTACTTTGTATCGTTGCAAGAGTGGAATCATCTATTGGAGTCGTATAGGTCTTCAGGTTTTGTATAAATGCCTGAACTTGTATTGCTGCTTCTGTAGGTTGGTCGTTCAACACATCTTGAATGCACGTTTGAAGCCATCCTAATAACTCAAAAGCATTTATTGTGTAATTTGTTGGATGAGAAATACCAATATCATTTCTCATATCAAGAATATGCTTGAGTTTTTTGTAAGTTGTATCGGAAATAAGTTCAAGCTTTCTGCATGTATCCAACAGCACGGAGTCTTTTAAGGGAGGCAAGATCGTCTTCGCTTTCATAAAACTCCCTAGCTTTGCCGCCAACAGCCGAATCGAAGAATATATCCAAACCATATGAGATTGCTTTTTTTCTACGATCAATTACAACCTCATTCCAGATTGCATATAACGAATAATCAAATAAACCAAAGCCTGCAGCCACAACAAATTTTGATAAATATCGCGCATCTCGCTTAACATTATCTGGCAAAGAATCAATATATGACGGCAGATTCTGCCCAATAATTTCTCTCTCTGATTGTTCAGCAATTATATTGTCGGCGGGCAAGCCTATTTGCTCAAGAAACTCAACGACTCTTTGAGCTTGCGGGTCTACCAAATCAGTATGTGTTGGCTTCTTAATAATATCCGACATTTCTATTTCCGTTTTTTCATCTAACGTTGCCGCTAACCCGACGCTTACCCTGTAGCGCAGCGGAAGGGTAAGCGGTCGGGTTGAGCGGCCTTGTTATGTTTTACTGTTTGTCATACTCGGTATGCTCACAGCGAGGACATGGTGGCAATGTGTCTGAATCATCGTCTAGTACGACGACTTGACCGCACTTCTTACAAACGTAGATGCCTT
>AASF01001609.1 GCA_000168735.1 Candidatus Endoriftia persephone str. Hot96_1+Hot96_2
TAAACGAATCGCCCTTAGCTTGGAGACGTGACTGTTCGGATCGTTAAGATCGCCAAAGATACGAGCGCGACCTTGACCAGGTGTTGACGCAGGATGGTTCAACACCGTTGTCGACACGATGAGCGCACATATCGCATTTGTCCGCGGCCTGCTTGGTTGGATCGGCGCCGGCTTTGACAAAGGGATTGAACGAACGAACACCATAGGGACAGGCATCAATGCACTTCCCACAGCCGATACACTGCTCAACGTCGACCAGGATCATGCCATCTGGTCGTTTGTAAGTACCACCGCTACGGTAACGTATTGTCTTACCATCAGCGGTTTTATACTTGCGACGTTCACCGGGGAACTGAGGACAGATTTTTACGCAAGGAGGAACACCATCCTCTTTATTACCCTCGCAGTGATTACACATCAAAGGCAGAAACGCTTTTTTTGTGTTCGGGAATGTACCCATGGTTTTCTCTTGAATAACCGCCCTGAATCGGCCAAGAGATACGTGGTTTTCCGATTTGCAGGCCACAGTACAGGCTCTGCAACCTATGCAGCGCCTAAGGTCCATGACCATCGCCCAGCGGGGGGCTTTTGTTGTGGCTGCCTGGACATTCAGCCCAGGTGTTACCATTGCGGCGGCGCCAGCGGCCGCTGTTCCGACCCCACTTAGAAATTTACGGCGACTGATTTCTGGTGTTTTATTGTCACTCATATTGGTATCTCCTACTCATCTCCTCATCCTCCACAGATGTTAGTGGTGCTATAGATCAATCTCCTTATTCAGCGCCCTTTTCTCCTTCAAGCAATTCAATGGTGTCTTCAAAGTTGTTGAATGCACCATCAAGAATGGTGATTGCATACTTCTTGTTGTGTACGCCATTACCGAAACGCACAATATCAAGTAGCTGAATGCCCTTGGCGATCATTGTCTCTGCCTGATTTAATTGTTTCTTGTCCAGGTTGCCCTTGATTTCAGCAAGAAGTTTAATTGCCTCTGCTTCTAGCTCTTCACCATCCGCAATCTCTTTCTTAAGTGTTTTTTTCCAGTCATCCAGCATTTTTCTGTGCTGTTTTGTATGACAGGCGGCACAGGTATCACCAGATGCGGTTCTCACATCATGCCCTTTGCTCAAGGTCTTCTTAAGATGACAGGCCATGCAGTTAACATTGACCTCGTACATGAGATGTGGAGCACCTGAAATTTCATCATCAACGGGAGCACCGGAAAGCAACAGCTTTTGGTACTTATGCTGATCGACATGACAGAGCTGACAATCTTCGCGCACAAAATCAAGATGATCGGTCCTGTTCTTGTGTTCGACTACAGTGTGACAATCGAACAGTCTGCCTTGTTAGGGATATGCTTTTCATGCATCAATGTCTTGTCAC
>AASF01001608.1 GCA_000168735.1 Candidatus Endoriftia persephone str. Hot96_1+Hot96_2
GTTAACGAATTCGCCTTGATCAGTTTATCCATCGTTGGGATCCGCTCAGTCGGCGCCAACCTGCCAGCGCTTGGAAAAACCGGGGATCATAGCGAAAATACGGCAAGAACGGGAGCTTTTTTCGACAGTTGGCAGCCAAAGCGGGGGTATAACCGTATTTTCCCAGCCCGCCCACGCAGCCACATCAATCCCGCCGCAGGCCGATCGGAGATAGCGATCGGCGTGTAGAAGCGCATCACCACCAGGTAGGTGGAGACCAGGAAGGTGAACAGGGTTGTTAGCTGGATCAGGTAGGAGGCGCGGTCGCCAATCTGCCCCAGGTCGAGTGCCAGCACCGCGATCAGCAGAGAGAATTCGCTCAGCTGGCCGAGCCGCCAGCCGATCTCACCGCTGCGCTCACGATCCTCGCCGGTGCGCTCCGAGCAGGCGACGGAAGGCCCAGGGCTTGAACCCAGCATCAGAATCGTCGCCAGCAGCAACGCCGGCAGCAGCAGATCGGGTAGCTTCTCCAGATTCACCCCAGCTCCCAGGGGAGAAAAAGAAGAGGATCAGGAAGAAATCGCGCAGCGGCCTCAAGCTCTCGGCGATATAGAGGGCGATCGGACTGGTGGCCAGCGCGACGCCAGCACTGAAGGCGCCGATCTCGCGGGAAAGCCCTACCCCACCGGCCAGCTCGGCCATCCCCAGGCACCAAGCCGATAGCGAGCAGAAACACATACTCCTTGATCTGGCCTGAAGCGCCGAATTAGCGGAACCAAAAGGAAGCGCGCCACCAGCCAAGAGCCGAGGATCAAACACCGGCAATGCCAACAGCAGCAGAATGAAGCGCCCTCCCGCTGAAGCAAGATCCACCCCTCGCCCCTCCAGCAGCAGCAACATGACAATCGCCAGCAGATCCTGCAGCAACAGGATACTGATAATAATCTCGCCGGTGCGCTGATGGTGCAGTACCGTGGTCGGCAATAACTTGAGACCGATAATGGTGGAAGAGAAGGTCATCGTACCGCCCACCACCAGTGACTCCACCCAGCTAAAACCAAACAGCCAGGCGACGCTGAAGCCGATCACGAAAAACAGCAGCGAACTGCCGAGGGTCACCAGGGTGGTCTTGCGCAGCAGATTGAGCAGCTCCTGGGGCTTCAGATCGAGCCCCAACAGAAACAGCAAAAAGATGATGCCGATGTCGGCAATCTCTTTCACCACCGCCGGATCATCCACAAAGCCGAAGCCCCAGGGACCAAACAGCGCACCGAGCAGGATATAGGCGATTAGCAGCGCCTGACGAGCGAACAACGCCACCGTTGCCAGCAGCGCCGCGCCGGAGAAGACCAGAAAGATGGTAAAGAGGATCGGATCATCCTGCATCTGGAGCTATTCCTCCTCATCCAACGGCAGCAGCTCCTGCAGATTGCAGACACCGGCGATGGCGCGCATTGAGGCTGGCAGGCCGT
>AASF01001607.1 GCA_000168735.1 Candidatus Endoriftia persephone str. Hot96_1+Hot96_2
ACGAATCGCCCTTAGCTTGCATGATTCCACCATATCCATCCACGACTCCACCGACAATCAGACACTCCATCCATGCCGGCAATTCACAGAAGATCAGCCCCAATACCTTACTATGAAGCGATTCCACTTCGTTCGCTCTCCGATAAAAATCGGAGAGAAGGCGCCTGCAAATAGAATAATTAAAACTTTCTAATATAATTATATAATAGAGAAGCCAATGCGCTTTGGCCTTCACAACAACAACCGGGAGGTGCAGCATGAAATCCCGTTATCTCACCTTCGCCGGCGGCCTTTTTACAGGGATACTGCTCACCGCTGGCACCCTCTGGATCACATTACCACAGGCGATGATCCGCGTTCACAACAGCCCGCTCGGTTTTGAGCAGACCGTAACCACCATCCGTGACTCAATCACCGCCCACGGCTGGGTCCAGCCCAAGGTCTACAACATCCAGAAATCACTCGACAAGGCAGGGCTACAAGGGCATCAACCGGATCAAGGTGCTGTCACTCTGCCAGCCGGGATACGCCTACGAAATCCTCAGCGACGATAGCAACAAGCACGTCTCGGCCCTGATGCCCTGCCGCATCAGCATCTACGAGACATCTCAGGGTGAGGTGCGGGTAGCTGAGGTAAATACCGGGCTGATGTCACGGCTGTTTGGCGGCAAGATCGAAGAGGTAATGGCCAAGGCAAGCAGTGAGACTCGTCAGATCCTCGCCGAAAGCCTGGCAAATTGAAGCAAAATCCACAGGCGCTGGGAGCGTTCACCCCTTCCAGCGCGCCTCCGCGTGATCGTCACTCTCCCGCGCATCGACCCAGCGAGCACCCTCAACGCTCTCCTCACGCTTCCAGAAGGGAGCGCGGGTCTTCAGATAGTCGATGATGAATTCACAGGGCCTGGAAGGCCTCGCCACGATGCGAGCTGGCCACCGCCACCAACACAATCGGATC
>AASF01001606.1 GCA_000168735.1 Candidatus Endoriftia persephone str. Hot96_1+Hot96_2
GATCCGTCGAGCCGGGCCGAGCTTACCCCTCATCTGCGTCGTCATCTGCGTGATCTGGCCGCCCACTACCACGCGTTGGTGCAGCAGAAGGGGAAGGCTTCAAAAGCGCAGCGGGATGCATGGTTCGAGCAGGCAGTGGCCTGGTATCGCCACTACCTGGTGCGTTTCCCCGGTGAGGCGGAGAGTGGTGCGGTGAACTTTCTGCTGGCGGAACTGCTGTTCGAGCGGGGTGCGTTCAACCAGGCGGTGGTGGCGTATCAGCGCAGCGCCTATGACTATCCGCCCCATAAGGACGCCGCCGAGGGCGGGCCTATGCAGCGTTACTGGCCTTTGAAAAGCAGACGCCGCGCCTGCCCGAGGCGCAACGCCCAGAGTGGCAGCGTCAGGCGGCTGAGAGTGGGCTGCGCTTTGCTGACCGGTTTGGCAATGATCCCGCGGGCCGCCCAAAGTGCTGAGCCGCAGTGCCCAGCAGTTGTTTGAGCTGGGTGATTACGCCCCGGGCCCGTACGCTGGCGCGGCGCCAGTCTGAAGTCGGGCTCCAGCCTGGAGCAGAAGGCGCCAGCGGGTGAGCTGGATGGTGGCCGCCCATGCCGCCTTCGAACTGGCCGACTACGTCGAGGCTGAGGTGGGCTACAGCCCAGCTGTTACAACTGCCGGGATCAGAAAAAAACAGCCAGGGTATGATCCGCG
>AASF01001605.1 GCA_000168735.1 Candidatus Endoriftia persephone str. Hot96_1+Hot96_2
AGGGTTGATTGAGTGGTGCAAGGATAGCCACTACCATCCACCAGGCAGGCCTCCAGCTCAAATCCACCGCTGTGCCCAACCGACGCAAAACGGCCCTCTCTGAACCACTCGGCGAGGAGCCGGGTCTCTGCCTTCAGCCGCTGCCGAAACTCGCGGAAGTCATCCGGGGAAAAGATGCTTGAGCTGATCTCCTGGCCCATGGTCGAGTTTATCCTGTGAGTTTGCGCTCCAGCTCTTGCAAGCGTTGCGGAGTGCCGACATCGATCCAGCGACCATGATGTTCAGCGCCGGCCACCCGGCCCTGAGCCATCGCATTCCGCAACAGTGGCGCCAGCGGGAAGCGGCCAGCCCGGCAGCCTTCAAACAGCGCCGGACGATAGAGGCCGATGCCACTGAAGGTCAGCTTTGGACTGCACTGGTCATCCAGCCGCCCCGCCTGCAGATGAAAATCCCCCCCTGGGTGGTGGTCCGGATTGGCGACCATCAGTAGCTGTGCCAGATCTCCTCCGGCCAGCTGTAGGCGGCTGGGATCGAAGTCGCACCAGACATCGCCGTTGACCACCAGGAAGGGCGCCTCTCCCAGTAAAGGTAGCGCACGATAGATGCCGCCGCCGGTCTCCAGCGCCTCGGCTTCGGGGGAGTAGCGGATGTGAAACCCCAAACTGCGCCCCATCACCCAGCCAGGCCTCGATCTGTTCACCCAGGTGAGCATGGTTGATCACCAACTCACGCACGCCGGCACGGGCCAGATTTTCGATGTGGTACTGGATCAGCGGCTTGCCCGCCACTGGCAGCAGCGGCTTGGGGGTATGGTCGGTGAGCGGGCGCATGCGCTCGCCGCGCCCGGCCGCGAGAATCATCGCCTTCATCGCATCAGGTTTGCTGGGGGAACGCTGCAGTCACGGCATGCTGCCTGGCGTCAGGATAAAACCCGGGGCGCGGTGGCAACCAGGTCAGTCATTACCTCAACGCCGCATCGCGTCGAAGAACTCCTGATTGGTCTTGGAGACCTTGAGCTTGTCGAAGAGGAACTCCATCGCCGCCAGTTCATCCATAGGATGCAGGATCTTGCGCAGGATCCACATCTTCTGCAGATCGCCCTCTTTCATCAGCAGCTCCTCGCGGCGGGTGCCAGAGCGGTTGATGTTGATGGCGGGGAAGATGCGCTTCTCGGCGATGCGGCGATCCAGGTGGACCTCCATGTTGCCTGGTGCCCTTGAACTCCTCGTAGATCACATCGTCCATGCGCGAGCCGGTCTCCACCAGTGACGGTGGCGATGATGGTCAGGCTGCCGCCCTCCTCCACGTTGCGCGCGGCGCCGAAGAAACGCTTGGGACGGTGCAGGGCGTTGGCGTCGACACCACCGGTCAGCACCTTGCCGGAGGAGGGGATGACGGTGTTGTAGGCGCGCGCCAGGCGTGTGATGGAGTCGAGTAGGATCACCACGTCCATCTTGTGCTCGACCAGCCGCTTGGCTTTCTCGATCACCATCTCGGCGACCTGCACGTGGCGGGTGGCCGGCTCGTCGAAGGTGGAGGAGATCACCTCACCGTGCACCGAGCGGGCCAATCTCGGTCACCTCTTCCGGACGCTCGTCGATCAGCAGCACGATCAGGTAGCACTCGGGGTGGTTGTAAGGCGATCGACTGGGCGATATTCTGCAGCATCATGGTCTTGCCCGCCTTGGGCGGAGAGACGATCAGGCCGCGCTGCCCCTTGCCGATCGGGGCACAGAGTTCGATGGTGCGGGCGGTGATGTCCCTCGGTGCTGCCGTTACCCTTTTCCAGAGTGAACTTCTGGTTGGCGAACAACGGAGTGAAGTTCTCGAACAGGATCTTGTTCTTGGCGTTCTCCGGCTTGTCGAAGTTGATCTCGGAGACCTTGAGCAGCGCGAAGTAGCGCTCGCCATCCTTTGGCGGGCGAATCTTACCGGAGATGGTGTCGCCGGTACGCAGGCTGAAACGGCGGATCTGACTCGGTGAGACATAGATATCGTCTGGCCCGGCCAGGTAAGAGCTGTCGCCCGAACGCAGAAAACCAAAACCATCCGGCAGGATCTCCAGCACCCCATCGCCGTAGATGTCCTCGCCCTTCTTCGCATGGGCCTTGAGGATGGCGAAAATCAGATCCTGTTTACGGGTACGCGCCATGCCCTCGATCTTCATATCGCGCGCGAGGTCGGCCAGTTCTGGGACCGGCATCTTTTTAAGTTCAGTCAGGTTCATGGTGTTTTGGGATGGTTTTGAGTTGATGGGATCGGCGGGAAAAGAGAGTCGCCCCCGATATGGGGACAAGCCGAGAAAAAGTATCTTCAGATTTTGATGGGGGCGATCTGCGTGCGGATTCGCGTTGCGGGAAGTCTAGCAGGCATTCGTGACGCGTCCAGTCACCAGGCTTCTGCCAGCGCTCAGAGATTACTGTCGATAAACGCGGTTCAGCTGTGATTTGGAGACCGCGCCCACCCTTGGTCGCCTCAACCTCGCCATTCTTGAACAGCATCAGCGTGGGGATACCACGGATACCGTACTGGGGCGGGGTGTTGGAATTATCATCAATATTCAGCTTGGCGACCTTGAGCTTGCCGGAGTATTCGGCCGCGATCTCATCCAGCACCGGTGCGATCATTTTGCAGGGGCCACACCACTCCGCCCAATAGTCAATCAGGACCGGCAGGGTTGACTGCAGCACATCTGACTCGAAAGAGTCGTCCGTCACATGAACAATCTGTCCACTCACGTTGGGTTTCTCCAAAAAGATCTGGGAAGACACCAGGCACCGCATGGTGCTCTGTGTTTGGGTTCCTAGAAGCAGGTAAATCAGGTGAATTCACGCCACAAACAGTGACGAGTCGCTTATTGGATCGAAAAAATCCCACTAATTCAAGTCCAAAGTTCACAAAAATTGGGTTATCCTTGCCCGCCATGAGCAAAACACACTTGACAGACACACGATTCGACCAATTCGATCTCGCCCCTGAAACTCCTGCAGGGCATCACCGAGGCAGGCTTCATCCAGTGCACCCCGATCCAGGCAGAGACCCTGCCAATCGCCCTCGCCGGCAACGATGTCGCCGGCCAGGCGCAGACCGGCACCGGCAAGACCGCTGCCTTCCTAGTCGCGACCCTGCAGCACCTGATCGACCACCCCAGCAGCGAACAACGCCGGCCCAACCAACCCCGCGCACTGATGCTCGCCCCGACCCGCGAACTAGCAGTGCAGATCCACAAAGACGCCGAGGCACTCTGCAAGCATACCGACTTCACCACTGCCGCGGTATATGGCGGCACCGGCTACGAACAGCAGCGCAATCAGCTGCAGCAAGGCGTTGATATCCTGGTCGGCACCCCCCGGACGACTGATCGACTACTTCAAACAGCATGTATACAACCTCAATGAGATCCAGGTGGTAGTGCTGGATGAGGCGGACCGCATGTNCGACCTCGGCTTCATCAAGGACATCCGT
>AASF01001604.1 GCA_000168735.1 Candidatus Endoriftia persephone str. Hot96_1+Hot96_2
GGTGGTGACCGGGTGGGTGCGCAGGATCTCTGGGATGCCGTTTTCGTAGAGGCGGCTGGCATCGGTCAGGCGCTCGAAAAAGATTGGCATCGAACGCGGATCGAAGCTGGCGTCGGCCAACAGGCCTATGCCCACATGGTCCGCCTCCTGCTCGTTGCTGCGAGTGAAGTTGATTTGCTGCTGCAGGGCGTTCGCCTGTGCTCCGGCGGCGATAGCCATACCCGCCTCGCCTGATGCACTGGCTCCGATCAGCACCGCAGCGAGCAGCAGTGCGGCGGTCTTACCGCTCATCCGGTTGGCTGCATCGAAAGCGCGTAGCAGATGTTTCTGGGTGACGTGAGCGATCTCATGGGCGACCACCGAGGCGAGCTCGCTCTCGCTCTGGCTGGCCAGGATCAGCCCGCTGTAGATGCCGATGTAGCCTCCCGGACCGGCAAAGGCGTTGATGACCGGTGAGCGGATAACAAAGAAGTGGAACTGGCCGCCCGCTGCATCACTCTGTTCGACCAGCTGTCGCCCCATCGACTGGATATATTCGTCGATCAGCGGCTCATCCACTACGTCCTGGGTTTCCCGAACGTTTTTTATGAACTCCCGGCCCAGACGCGTCTCATCGGCCGGAGTCAGATATTTTGATCCGAGGGTGAGCCCAGTTCCGGCAGCAGGATCCCCCCCGGCGCTGGCGCGAGATCGGCCATCGGCGGCGAAGCTGAGCGAGACGACGGCAGCGAACAGGGCCGTGATGAGCGCCAGCAGCAGCGGCAATGGATGGGCTGGTGAATCGTTTCATGAACCTTATGGAGTCTATCCCGGCGGGCGGGAGTTCCGCCTGATCTTGAAATCTGGCCTGGCAAAACCCCCTGACGGCTGGTCAGGGGTGCCCAGCTTAAGGGCTGTTAGTTGATCGATACCAGTTCGATGGCGAAGGTGAGAGCCTGGCCCGCCAGCCGGGTGGTTGGCATCAACACGGATCGAGCTATCATCCATCTCCACCACCGTCATCTGCACCACCTGGCCATCCGGGCTCTGCGCCTGCAGTGGCATGCCGACCTCTACCTCCATATCATCGGGGCAGGGGCGTCGCGTGGTACATTGTGAACCAGCTCATCGTCACGCTCACCGTAGGCCTCCTCAGCCGGGATCCGCACGCTCTTTTTTTCGCCGATGCTCATGCCGCTGACGGCGCTATCGAAGCCGGGGATCACCATGCCGCTGCCGATCTGAAACTCGAGTGGCTCCTGGCCTTCGGAACTGTCGAACTGGGTGCCGTCATCGAGGGTGCCGGTGTAGTGAATCTTTACGCTGTCGCCGTTCTGTGCCTGGCTCATGGGTTGTCTCCAAATGGTGTTGTACCGCTGCATCGGCTTGAAGCTGGCAGAGTCGGGATAGCGCGGGCTGGCGAATCTGGAAGCGAAGGGGAGATGACTGGCGGAATGGTAAAACTGCCGCGCAAAAGTAACAGATGGCAGGGAGAGGGACAAATCCCGTGATGTGCCAGGACGTTAGTTGAGCTGAATGCGCTCACCCCAGGGGGGTTTAGTCTTGCCCTTGACCAGCCAGATCACCGGATAGCCCGGCTCCTGCTTGGGGAAGGCGCCCTCTGCATCGGTGAAGTAGACCAGCAGATCGGGGCGCTGGGGCTGCTCGCTGATCCACTTGAACACCGGGCGGAAATCGGTGCCGCCACCGCCCTGGATCTGTTCCGGCAGGGTGAACCTCGTCCCAGCTTTCGTAGTGCCAG
>AASF01001603.1 GCA_000168735.1 Candidatus Endoriftia persephone str. Hot96_1+Hot96_2
GATCAAGGTGGCAGGAGCGCGATCCGACGTGTTGAGCCGCCATCTGCAGATCAGAAGTAGAGGCTGCCTCTCACAACATGCCTTGATTACCTCTCACTCTCGCGCTGCTTCCATAGATAGAAGACCGCCGGAACCACCACCAGGGTGAGTAGGGCGGCGCTCAACATCCCCCCCACCATCGGCGCTGCGATCGGACGCATCACATCTGATCCACTGCCACTCGCCAGCAGCACCGGTAGCAGACCAAAGATAACGCTGGCCACGGTCATGATCTTGGGGCGGACCCGCATCACCGCGCCCTCGATCACCGACTCGCTCAACTCCTCCCTGGTCAGCCGGCGATCGTGCAGCTCTATCGCCTGTAGTGCGGCCCGGTAGGACTGATTGAGGTAAACAATCATGACCACTGCGGTCTCTACGGCGATGCCGGACAGGGCGATGAAACCGATCCCGACGGCAATCGAGAGATTGAAGTCGAGTAGATAGAGCATCCAGGCGCCGCCGGTCAGGGCGAACGGCAGGGTGGCGATGATGATCCCCACCTCGGTCAGGTTGCGGAATGCCCAGGTAGAGCAGCACCAGGATGATGATAAAGGTCAGCGGGATGACCCTGAATCAGTCGTGCATTGGCGCGTTGGTAATGTTCATACTGCCCCGACCAGGTGATTGAGTAATTTGGCGGTAGGGTGATCGCCGCGTCAACCCGCTGTCGTGCCTCAGCGACATAGGAGCCGAGATCCCGTCCACGGATGTCGACAAAGACCCAGCCGTTGGGACGGGCGTTTTCACTCTTGA
>AASF01001602.1 GCA_000168735.1 Candidatus Endoriftia persephone str. Hot96_1+Hot96_2
CGATACACTGCTGGAATTCGCCAACAAGATGGAGTACGAAAACGTCGATGAGTTCCTGATGGCCGTGGCGCAAAAAGCCGCCGGCAAACATCGCATGATGCAGATGAACGCCAGCGGCATCGGCGGTATCAGCATCAGCTCCTGAGTCCGCTCCGAGGGGAACCTGGTGGTTCCCCTCGGTGTCTCATCCTCACTCCCTCCAACCCAGAAGAAAAAAACACCAATGAAAATCCGACTGCTGACCGGCCTGCTGCTTGCGTTCACCCTCACACCGCTGTTCGCCACCCCCCTGGTGGATGCCGAATGGCTCAATGCCCACCTCAAGGATGAAAACCTGGTGGTGCTCGACCTGCAGGACCGCAACAGCTACCAGCGCTACCACGTACCCGGCGCGGTCAATAGCAACTATGGCGACTGGCGTCAGACATCACCCAAAGGCACGCCCCAGCTAATGACGCCACCAGCCCGGCTGGAGCAGTTGATCGGCAGCCTCGGCATCGACAACGACAGCCAGGTGGTGCTGGTAGTGATGGGTTCCGGGGCCGGCGACATGGCCAGCGCCACCCGCATCTACTGGACCTTCAAGGCCCTCGGCCACGACCAAGTTTCGATCCTCGACGGCGGCCTGATCAACTATGCCAACAAGCGCGTCTATCCACTGCAGAAGGGGCTCAACCAACCCAAGCCAAAGGCCTTCAAAGCAAAACTGCGCACGGCGTTCCGGCCTGATAGCCAGACCGTCAAGGCGGCCCTGGAAAATGGTGCGCTGGCGGTAGACAACCGCAGCCGTGCCGAGTATCTCGGCATCTACCGGGGCGGCGACAAAGAGCGCCCGGGCAGCCTGCCGCAGGCCGTCCATCTCGCCTACGACTGGCTCACCGTCAACGGCGGCGGCCCAGTTCCAGAGCCTCGACAACCTGAAGAAGATCTACGCCGCCGCCGGTGTGCCGCTGCAGGGCAAACAGATCAACTACTGCCACACTGGACACCGCGCCGCACTGGGCTGGTTCGTCTCCCATGAACTGCTAGGCAACGAAGAAGCCCAGCTCTACGACGGTTCCACCGCCGAATGGGCCAAAGATGCCAACCTGCCGATGGAACAGAAAGTCCAGCTCGAATTCTAAAGGTGGCGTGCGATGCGGCAGCCCCCCTCTACCCGCTGCTCGGCCTGCTGTTTTTAATTATGGCCGGCAGCGCCCTTGGCAGTGGCAAGCTCACCCCGTGAATGGCAGATCAGCGAGTGGATCAACGGCGAGGGCACCAGACCTGGCTGAGCTACGCGGCAAGGTGGTGGTGATCGACTTCTTCCAGTTCTGGTGCCCCGGGGTACAACAGCTTCTCTGGGCCGCTGATGCGGCGCTGGGGAGAGACGTACCGGCACCAGATCGAACCGTACTGATCGGCATCCACACCGTGTTCGAGGGCCACAATTACCACCCCCCAGAGCGCCTACGCCGCTATCTCAAAGAGAAAGAGATCCACCATCTGATCGGCATCGACCATCACCAACCCGGCAAGGAGAGATCCCCGAGACCATGAAGCGATTCCAGACCCGCGGCACCCCGGAGATGGCGATCATCGACCAGCAGGGCATCATACGGCTGCAGAAATTCGGCAGTTTTAGTCCGGTGATGGGCGAGCAGTTGATCGATAGACTGCTGGCAGAGGGAGCCTAAACCGATGCATACCAAACTCCTCGCCGCACTACTGCTCACCCTTTCCTGGCAGGCGTTCGGCGCGGAGGGGCGCCCAACCCACTACCAGGTGACACGCCCAATGCAGATCCAACAACAACTCGAAGCCGCCTACCTCGCCAAGGGAGTCGGCTACCGCCCACGCACAGAGCACCTCGAAGCGGACGGCTCACCACGCTACCTCAACCGCCTGATCCTCGAAGACTCCCCCTACCTGTTGCAACACGCCCACAACCCGGTCGACTGGTACCCCTGGGGCGAAGCGGCCTTCGCCAAGGCGAAGCGGGAGAACAAACCAATCTTCCTCTCCATCGGCTACTCCACCTGCCACTGGTGCCATGTGATGGAACGGGAGAGCTTCGAGAATGAGTCGATCGCCCGCTTCCTCAACGAGCACTTCATCGCCATCAAAGTGGACCGCGAAAGCCACCCCGATATCGACGAGACCTACATGACCGCGGTGATGCTGATGACCGGATCAAGGCT
>AASF01001601.1 GCA_000168735.1 Candidatus Endoriftia persephone str. Hot96_1+Hot96_2
GAGCCCGCGTCACCGAGCTGATGAAGCAGAAACAGTACTCCCCACTGAGCATCGCAGAGATGGCGGTTTCCCTGTTCGCGGCCAACGAAGGCTTCCTGGACGATGTTGAGACCAGCAAGATTGTCGACTTCGAAGCGGCACTGCATGGCTACATGAGGAGCAGCCAGAAAGCGCTCCTGGATAAGATCGATGAGTCCGGTGACTACAACCCTGAGATTGAGCAGGCGCTGAAGAGTGCGCTGGATGATTTCAAGGCAAACCACACCTGGTAACTGCGATAATCGTTAGTTCGACCTAATTAGGGTTATTTAGATATGGCAGGCGCTAAAGAGATACGCACCCAGATCGCCAGTATCAAAAACACGCGCAAGATTACCAGCGCGATGGAGATGGTAGCGGCCTCAAAGATGCGTAAGGCCCAGAACCGGATGGATGCGACCCGACCTTATGCGGAGAAGATGCGTAATGTTATCGGCCATCTATTCCATGCTCATCCGGAATACCGCCACTCATTTATGAAGGAGCGTGAGGTCAAACGGGTCGGGTATATCATCATCTCCTCCGATCGTGGGCTGTGTGGTGGTCTTAACAGCAAACCTGTTTCCCGGAAGACTTGTTTGAAAAAGGAGATATCGGCACAGCGTGAGGAGGAGGTTGAGATAGACTTCTGCATCATCGGCAGCAAGGCCGCTGGTTTCTTCGGCCGCTTCGGTGGAAATGTGCGCAGTCAGGCGACCCAGCTGGGTGATGTGCCCCATCTTGAAGATCTCATCGGTACCGTGAAGGTGATGCTGGATGCCTATGAGGCGGGCGAGATCGATCGCATCTACGTGGCATACAATCGCTTTGTCAACACCATGACCCAGGATCCGTCGATCGAGCAGCTGGTGCCGATTGCTGCGGAGACAGAGGATGAGTTGAAACACCACTGGGACTACATCTACGAGCCGGATTCCAAGGATGTGCTCGACAATCTGCTGAGTCGCTATGTTGAATCCCCTGGTCTACCAGGCAGTGGTGGAGAATGGCGCCTGTGAACAGTCTGCGCGGATGGTGGCGATGAAGGCAGCTTCGGACAACGCCGGTGATCTGATCAATGAGTTGCAGCTGATCTACAACAAGGCGCGCCAGGCAGCGATTACCCAGGAAATCTCTGAAATCGTCGGTGGTGCTGCAGCGGTTTGATCTCCCGCACAGTAAAAAGAATTTAGTTTTAAACTTTAGAGAGTCGCCTGGAGCGGCAAGAGGAACCAGAAATGAGTTCGGGCAAAGTGGTTGAAATCATCGGCGCCGTGGTGGATGTACAATTCCCCACTGGTGAGATGCCGAAGGTCTACGAGGCACTGAAGATCAACGAAGCCAACCTCACTCTGGAAGTTCAGCAACAGCTGGGTGACCGGGGTGGTGCGTACCATTGCCCATGGGTTCTACCGATGGCCTGAAGCGTAACGTTGAGGTCGAATCGACTGGCGCACCGATCACTGTCGCCCGTTGGGCAGGGGACTCTAGGCCGCATCATGGATGTGCTTGGTAACCCGGTAGATGAGGCAGGCGAGGTCAAGTGCGACAGTCGCATGCCGATCCATCGTTTACCGCCCAAGTTTGAAGATCAGGCATCAACTACCGAGATCCTCGAGACCGGTATCAAGGTTATCGACCTGATC
>AASF01001600.1 GCA_000168735.1 Candidatus Endoriftia persephone str. Hot96_1+Hot96_2
GATCAGCGGTTTGCCACAGCGCCTCGCCGCCTGGATATGGGTGCGAAAACGCTGACGCTGCCAACTTCCAAGCTCCCCCTTGGCCGTGAAAAGTAGTCGAGACCGGTCTCACCGATCGCCACCACCTTGGGAATGGGCAGCCAGCTCAATCAGTTCATCGGCTGAGGGCTCTTTGCGCTCCCGATCGTTGGGATGCACCCCGACCGAGATCGAGATCTCGGTATGTGCCTCCACCAGCGCAACCATCGCTGGCCAAGACTCCAGGTCGATGGAGACGCACAACATGTGTTCGACACCGGCAGCCTTGCTGGCCTGCATAAAGCGTTCGAAGTCGTTATCGTAGGGCGCCAGATCAACACGATCCAGATGACAATGGGAATCCACCAGCATGCTTGCAGGCCTTTAAGTCAGGGGAAAGGGAGAGAGGTCAGAGGGTATGGGTCGGACGATCCGATTTCAGCGCACCCGCGAGAATGGTCTCGATCTTGTTGCGCGCGGCGCCACCATCCTGGTCGCTGAACTGCACGCCGATACCGGAAGCGCGATTGCCCTCGGCGCCGATCGGGGTGATCCAGATGATCTTGCCCGCCACCGGAGAAATGCGCTCCGCCTCGTCCATCAGCGTCAGCAACATGAAGACTTCATCACCGAGGTTGTACTTTTTGCTAGTGGGGATAAAAAGGCCACCGTTTTTGACAAACTGCATATAGGCGGCATACAAGGCGTTTTTATCCTTGATGGTGAGTGAAAGTATCCCCTGTCTCGCTCCGCCTGCCGGCATGGTTCACCTGTCTCTGATGCTGGTTATCTATTGGCTGCGCGACCCGTCCAGTCGATGGTCAGGCTCTCCAGCAACAGCTGGGAATTCAGATTGGCCTCAACGTCCTGGCGCGCCCGATAGAGGCGCTGAAGATTGCGCTGTAACTCGCCTGAGTCTAGCCGTTCCGCCCAGTTGCTTGAAAGTCTCCCGTCGATCTTTATTGAAGAGTGTGACAGGCTGCTCTACTGCCTGCAGCTGCAACAAATCGATCAGCCAGCCACTCCACCACTCGAACAGCATATTGAGGTCCTGCTTCGCCCAGTCGGCGGCAACCTTGACCGGATCGGTGCGCCCCTCGGCCAACGCAATAAAGGCTGTGAGCAGTGAATCCCGCTGCTCAAGCAGCGCACTGTCATCCAGTTCCAGGCGCCCGCAGCGGGGCGCCGCCAGCAAGCGCCAGCAACATCGCAGGATCGCCGTGATTCACCTGTGCCTCGAGCCAGGGCAGCGCCTGCTCTGCCGGCCGGGGTGGCAAAACCGATCAGCTGGCAACGACTGCGGATGGTTGGCAACAACCGCGAGGGCCGGTCGCTGATCAGTATCATCAGCGTGCCCAGCGGGGGCTCTTCGAGGGTCTTGGAGGAAAGGCGTTTGCAGCCGAGTTGCTCATCCGCTCTGCCGGGCGCAGCAGGACGATCCGATGGCTGCCGGCGGTTGAAGTCAGAGTCGTGCTGAAGGCGAGCCCGCGAATCGTATCGACCAGGATCTCGCCGCTCTTACTCTCCACATCCGGAGCGATGTTGGTGAAGTCGGGATGCACACCACTGGCGAGCAGATGACAGGGCTGACAGTGACCGCAGGGCAGGCCGGAGCTGTCGGGTTCCTGACAGAGCAGTGACTTGGCAAACAGCTGCGCAAACAACTCCTTACCAACACCTTGGGGACCAGAGAAGAGCAGCGCATGGGGCAGCCGGCCGCTGTCACGCATCTGCTGCAAACGTGACCAGATGGTGTTCTGCCAAGGGAGCAGCGTCATCATCTATCCTCCCAGACGCTGGATAAAACGCTCCAGCTCACGACTGATCTGCTGCTGTACCTGCGCCAGGGGCAGTGAGGCATCGATCAGCCTGACCCGCTCCGGCTGATCCGCCGCGATCTGCAGGTAACCCTGACGGACCCGCTGGAAAAAGTGCTGCTGCTCGCTTTCGAACCGATCCGGCGCCGAGCGCTGCCCGGCCCGTGCCAGACCAACCTCCACCGGCAGGTCGAGCAGCAG
>AASF01001599.1 GCA_000168735.1 Candidatus Endoriftia persephone str. Hot96_1+Hot96_2
AAATGAATTAGCGGCGCGAATCGCCCTTGATCCCAGTTGACTACCGCGTTCTTGCGGTAGACCAGACCTTTTTTATAGAGCTCGGTGAAGAGCCACTGCTCCCATTTGTAGTAGTCGGGCTTACAGGTGGCCAGTTCGCGATCCCAGTCGTAGCCAAAGCCGAGACGCTTCAGCTGGCCCTTCATGTAGTCGATATTGTCGTAGGTCCAGGCCGCCGGTGCCGCCCGGTTCTTGCGCGCTGCGTTCTCCGCCGGCAGGCCGAAGGCGTCCCAGCCCATCGGTTGCAGAACGTTCTTGCCCTGCATCCGCTGGTAGCGGGCGATCACATCGCCAATGGTGTAGTTGCGCACATGGCCCATATGCAACTTGCCGCTCGGATAGGGGAACATGGAGAGACAGTAAAACTTCTCCTTCGCCGGATCTTCACTGACGGTGAAGCTCTTTTTGCGCTCCCAGTGGGACTGGACGGCCGCCTCGATCGCGGCGGGATCGTAATTTTTCTGCATGATCGGGTCTGAATTCTGTCAACAACGGGGGAATCGCGGAAGCATACCCCAGCGACGCCCAATCCTGAAGCCGTTGCCCGCCGGATTTGCCATCCGCCAGCTTTGATCCATTATTCTATAGAAGTATGATGACAAAAGGGCTGCCCGCCCGGGGAGAGAGTAATGACAGATTCAGGTAACAAGGCCCCACTCGACCGGCTCACCGAGGCCTATGAGAAGATGCTTGAACAGGTTCACGATGCCTACGAAGTCACTAGGGAGAGCGCCCTACCCGGACTCAAGGAGTATCTGTCGGATGCCCGAGAGAAGGTGGTGGAACTGGGCGAACTGACCCGCGAGGAGGCAGACAAGGTGGCTGGCTATATCGAACGGGACATCAAGGACGCAGCCCACTATCTGCACGATACTGGCGAGCAGATCTCCACCTGGTGGCGCTTCGATCTGCACCAAGTGGAAGAGCGGATCGCCGAGACGTTCAGCAAAGGTCGCTGACCAGACCAGGCTGGAGTTGGGCAAACTGGCGAAGCGGGCCGAACAGGCATCCACCTTACCACACCGGCGAGAATCACCGGCCCCGGTACCCTAGTCTGCACCAACTGCGGCAAGCAGATGCACTTCCGCAAGGCGGG
>AASF01001598.1 GCA_000168735.1 Candidatus Endoriftia persephone str. Hot96_1+Hot96_2
CCCTGATCATGAAGAAGACCCTGCTCTCCGGTGAGAAGCACTGGCTTCATGATGGAGTTGCCCCCCTACCATCTGCCGACCCTCAAGGGTGTGGCGCTCCGCACCTGGGGATCGGGTACGCCTCTTCATCAAAGAGGCGGGGCTGGGTGATTGTGCTGATGGTGCTGGCGATCAACGTGCTCAATTCCTTGGGCACCGACGGTTCATTCTGGCAACGAAGATAGTGAGCACTCTGGCCCTCTCGGCAGTCAGCAATGACGCTCACCCCGGCTGGTTTTCACCAATTGGGGATCGAGCAGGAGAACTGGCCAGCCACGGTGGGTATATTCACCGGCGTGCTGGCGAAGTGAGTGCGGTGGTGGGCACCCTCGACTCGATCTACACTAGCCTGGCTCGGCAGGAGGCGGGGGATACTGGCGGCGGGGAGCCGTTCGACTTCTGGGCGGCGATCGCTGAGGCCGCCGCCACAGTGCCCGGAGAACCTGGGCGAGGTGAAGAATCAGCTGCTTGATCCGCTCGGCCTGCAAGTGGGCGACCTGAGCGATGCCCGTGGAGCAGCGCAGAAGCAGGAGGTGGAGGTGGATGTATTCGGCGCGATGGCGGCCCGCTTCGATGGCCAGGCTGGAGCCTTCGCCTATCTGCTGTTCATTCTGCTCTACTTTCCCTGCGTGGCGACTATCGGCGCGATCGTACGTGAGGCGGGCAGTGCCTGGGCCGCTTTTGTTGCGGCCTGGACCACGGGTGTCGCCTATGTCAGTGCCAGCCTCTTCTATCAGATCGCCAGCTATTCGCTGCACCCTGCCAGTTCGATCGCCTGGATCAGCTCACTGTTGTTGCTGGTGGCGATGGTGATTGGCGGCCTGCGGATCTGGGCGCGACGGGATCTGAGGGCGCTGTTGCGGCGGGTACGGGCATGATCCTCGCCGAGATCAAGACCTATCTGAAGCAGCGTCGGCAGGCGAGCCTGGCCGACATTGCGCTGCATTTCGATATTGAGCCGGATGCGGCGCGTGGCATGCTGGAGCAGTGGATTCGCAAGGGCAAGGTGGAACGGCTTAGTGCGCAGGCGGCCTGCGGTTCGAGCTGCAGCAAGTGTGATCCGGCTACCACTGAGCTCTATCTTTGGAAGGATGCGGCGGATCGGCCGGCTGCCGAGCCGATCCGTTTCAATCCAGGCTGCCCTTCACAATGAGGTGCCTGCGTCGCCCGCGGCGCAGCGCTAACGTTTCAGCTTGATTATCAGGGTCTTGATCTGATTCTGTCGCGCCAGCGCCAGGTCGTGATTGAGCGCCTGACGGTTCGGGTAGGGGCGACTACGCACCCGGTGGTAGGTCTGATTGTTTTGTTGATGCTGACCCGCTGGATCTCTGCCTCGATGCCGATCAGCGCCAGTCGTGCTTTCATCCGGTCGGCGTCGGCGAACTTGCGAAATGAACCCATCTGCAGGATGTAGGCGCTTTTGTCTTTTGCCACTGGGCGCGTTTCAACATGCGCCTTCTGCACTGGGGGTGGTATGGCACGCAGGTGCGGGCTCCGGGGCGTTGATCTCCTCCTCCGGGATCAACACCTCCATCTCCGGCAGGATGGTGTAGAAATCGAAGTGGGGTTTGGGTGTCTCTGGCGGCTTCGCATGGTGCTGATCTGGGCTCGGCGACCGGTTGCTTGCTAACCCCAGGGATCTGCCCGCCAGCCATCTGCAGGACCATACTGCAGCCATACCAGCCCCATCACGAAGGCGCCACTGATCAAGGCGATTCGTTAAA
>AASF01001597.1 GCA_000168735.1 Candidatus Endoriftia persephone str. Hot96_1+Hot96_2
TCAGGTCGACTTGCCGGATCCTGAAACGCCGGTAACACAACAGAAGGTGCCAACCGGAATGCTGAGCGTCACCTGCTTCAGGTTGTGGCCGCAGGCCCCGGTTACCTGCAGAAACTCGCCGTCACGTCCGGCATAGCGTTCGGTGGGAACGGCGATGCTGCGCTGACCGGAGAGATATTGGCCGGTGAGCGAGTGCTCGACTGCGGTGATCTCTTCGGCGGTACCCTGGGCGATGATCTGGCCGCCATGCTCGCCGGCGCCGGGGCCGATGTCGACCACATGGTCAGCGCTGCGGATCGCATCCTCATCATGCTCCACCACGATCACCGTATTGCCCAGATCTCGCAGATAGGTGAGGGTGTTGAGCAGTCGCGCGTTGTCCCGCTGATGCAGCCCGATGGAGGGCTCATCCAGCACGTACATGACGCCGACCAGGCCGGCGCCGATCTGGCTTGCCAGGCGGATGCGCTGCGCCTCGCCGCCCGGAGAGGGTTTCGGCGCTGCGGTCGAGGGTGAGGTAGTCGAGCCCGACATTGACCAGAAAGCTGAGACGCTGATCGATCTCCTTGACGATTTTGTCCGCGATCTTGCCCGCGTTTGCCGGGCAGCGCTAGCTGCTGAAAAAAACTCCAGCGCCTGGCCGATTGGCATTGCGCTGATCTCAGGCAGGGTGTTGTGCGCGACAAACACATGGCGTGCCGCCTGGTTGAGGCGGGTGCCTTTGCACTCCGGGGCAGGGCTGGCTGGAGATGTAGTGCGCCAGCTCCTCGCGGACTGCATTCGAATCGGTCTCCCGATAGCGGCGCGACATGTTGTGGATGATCCCCTCAAAGGGGTGTGTCTTGCGGGTCGAACGCCCGCGCTCATTAAAGTAGCTGAACTCGATCGACTCGTTGCCACTGCCGTAGAGGATCTTTTTCTGCACCTGCCGCGGCAGCTCCTGCCACGGCGTTTCGGGATCGAATGCGTAGTGTCTGCCCAGCGAGCTGATC
>AASF01001596.1 GCA_000168735.1 Candidatus Endoriftia persephone str. Hot96_1+Hot96_2
TCGACCCCACTGTGGCCAGACTCGGCAGATGCCGTTCCAGATTGTCCAGCTCGCGGCTCAGGGCGACCCGCATCGAGCGCTGCGCCCCCTGCAACACGGCCATCGGTTCGATCTGGCCGCGCCCCTTAAGACGGGCAAACTCACGAAAACCGGCGCGGAAGATCACCGCCATACCGGTAAGATCGCCCTGCTCACGCTTGATATCCCGATAGGAGATCATTGAGATCGCCACCAGGACCAGAAGCGCTTTTCAAACTCATCAGCGGCGCGACGCGCCCGGCGCAGCACCCGCATCCGGTCAAAGATCATGGTCCAGGAGCCGAGCGAGGTCAGCACCAACAGGCCGATGACAAACTGTACCACCGGACTGGCATTCAGAATCAGCTGGGCAAATGAGAGGTCAGTCGACATGCCTTATCCTTTCTAATAATGCTTCGGGCAGAGGCGCGGGGCGCATCCGCTGGGCATCGACACAGGCCACTTTGACCTTGCCGCTGCACAACAACTGATCGTCCGCATCACGCCGGATCGTCTGCTGAAAGCTTAAACTCGCCCGGCGCAACTCGATGATGCGGGTGTCAATCTGCAACAGATCGTTGAATCGGGCGGGACGTGTGGTACTCCACACTCAGACTGTGCACAGCGAAGATCACGCCCTCATCGTTGCGCAGCCGGTCCTGTTCGAAGCCAAGGGCTGCGCAGCCATTCAGTGCGCGCCCGCTCCATGAAACTCAGATAGTTGGCATGGTAGACCACACCCCCTGAATCGGTATCTTCGTAGTAGACCCTGACGGGCCAGGCAAATGTGTCCAATGTTGCTCTGCTTCCCGAACCACGCGTCTGCGTGCCCCGTACTATTGATTCTGCCCTTGGCAATGAGTTCCCCGCGAGGCTCAGCCTCTTCAGGATTTGTCGAACAGATCCCGCCCTACCGGTTGTGCATCCGCCTGCGGCGCTAGGCCAAAGTGCAGATAGGCTGCCTGGGTCGCCACCCGCCCACGCGGAGTACGCATCATGAAGCCCTGCTGGATCAGGAAAGGCTCGAGCACATCCTCGATGGTGCCACGCTCCTCGCCGATCGCCGCTGCCAGATTATCGACCCCCACCGGGCCGCCGTCGAACTTTTCGATCACCGCCCAGCAACAGCCGCCGGTCCATCGCGTCGAAACCGTTACCGTCCACCTTCAGCATCCTCAGCGCGCGGTCCGCCAACTCCGCACCGACCCGCCCATCACCCTTCACCTGGGCGTAGTCGCGGACCCGCCGCAGCAGCCGGTTGGCGATGCGCGGGGTGCCACGGGAACGGCGTGCGATCTCCATCGCACCAGCGGCATCACTGCCGATATTCAGTATCCCGGCGGAGCGCGCGACGATCTGCGCCAGATCCGCCGCAGAGTAGAACTCCAGCCGCTGCACGATGCCAAAACGATCGCGCAGCGGCGAGGTCAGCAGGCCGGCGCGGGTGGTCGCCCCCACCAGGGTGAAGGGCGGCAGATCGAGCTTGATGGAGCGCGCCGCCGGCCCTTCGCCGATCATGATGTCGAGCTGGAAATCCTCCAACGCCGGGTAGAGCACCTCCTCCACCACCGGGCTGAGACGGTGAATCTCATCGACGAACAGCACATCGTGGGGCTCCAGGTTGGTCAGCAGTGCCGCCAGATCACCTGGTTTCTCCAACACCGGCCCCGAGGTCTGACGCAAGTTGACCCCCATCTCGTTGGCGATGATGTGCGCCAGGGTGGTCTTGCCCAATCCCGGCGGGCCGAAGATCAGCACATGGTCGAGTGCCTCCTCACGTCGGCGGGCCGCCTCGATGAAGATCTCCATCTGCTCACACACCGACGGCTGACCGACATAATCACCGAGGCGTGTAGGCCGGATGGCGCGATCGATGACCGCGTCATCGCCGCTCTCCGCACCTTCGATCAGACTGCGATCTTCCTGCACCATCTATCCCTTGTGCGCCGTGTTCTGCAGCGCGGACCGGATCAGCGCCTCGCTGGCCATGCCCGGCTGCGCCAACGCCTTGACCATGCGCGAGGCGTCCGGCGCCTGTAACCGAGCGAGACAGCGCG
>AASF01001595.1 GCA_000168735.1 Candidatus Endoriftia persephone str. Hot96_1+Hot96_2
TAAACGAATCGCCTTGATCCCAAAGTAACCCACTAGGGCGGAGACCGTGCCGCAGCATCAGACAGCCCAGCAGGAAGGGCTGCCCAGCACTCCGTTCAACCCGCCGTTTTCGATCCACTCCATGCTCAGCTCGAAGGATTCCATCTCGGGCGGTGCGCCGATCACCCAAGTGCCGACCAGATAGGCGAAAAAGAAGATGGGAGGGATGGTGATCGGGTTGGTGACCCAGACCAGTGCCACAGAGAGCGGCAGATTGACCCGGAACAGGATCGCCGCACCGGCAGCGAGGATCATCTGAAACGGCACCGGTATAAAGGCCATGAAGAGCCCCACCGCAAATGCACCGGCAGCGGAACGCCGATTGAGATGCCACAGGTTGGCATCGTGTAGCAGTTTGCCAAAACACTGCAGATGTCGGTGATTGCGGATCATCTCGTGATCCGGTGTGAGGCGCTTTATTAGGTGCTTTGGCATGGCTTCCGCGGTACGGTCTGCTGCTTCTTTGCGGTGGCTTATTGAAGCATGCAGGCCTGTGAACTGCTACCGTTATTCAAACAATTATGCAGGATGATTTCACTGTGACAGGGAGTGTCCATGAATCTCAATCTGATTCTGTTTGTGGCCGGTGCGGCGGTCTTTCAGGCCCTGCCAGCACTGCCCAACAGCAGCTGGTTTTATAGCGCTCTGTTGTTGCCACCGCTGCTGGGGCTGCGCCAGCTGCGACCGTTTGCCGCGCTGCTGCTGGGGGTGTTGTCGGCCTTTGGTCACGCTTGGATCTACCAGGCATCGCTGTTACCACAGGAGCTGGAAGGGAAGGATCTCAGTGTGGTGGGCCGGATCGCCGATTTTCCCCGGCGCCTAGGGTGGTGCACAACGCTTCGAGTTTGATATTGAGCAGAGCGAGTGGCCACAATTGATTGGCGCACGGCTGCGAATCAATTGGTATCGCAGTGCGATTGCTGTCGAGCCGGGTGAGCTGTGGCGTCTCAGGCTGAGGCTCAAAAGGCCCAGAGGGCTGGCCAATCCAGGTGGTTTCGACTACGAGCGCTGGCTGATGAGTCGGCGCATCGCCGCCACCGGCTATGTGAGGGGCAGGGATGCCAACCGCAAACTCGGTGAGGCTGACTGGCGCTACGGGCTGTTGCGGCTGCGCTATCGGATTGCCAGACAGATTGCGCAGCTGACGCCAGATAGTGCGGCTGCTGGCCTGCTGCGAGCCTTGGCGGTGGGAGATCGCACCGGCATTGGGGAAGCTCAGTGGGAGCGCTTCCGGCGCACCGGCACCAACCATCTGATTGCGATCTCAGGGTTGCACGTGGGACTGGGTGGCCGCTGCCATCTTCTGGCTGCTGCAGGCTTTGTGGCGGCGCAGCTTTTTTCTGACACGACAGCTCGCTGCCCCCCGTGCCGCTGCGCTGGGAGCACTCACTGCAGCGGCGGGCTATGCGGCGCTGGCCGGCTTCTCCCCTGCCGACCCAGCGGGCCCTGAT
>AASF01001594.1 GCA_000168735.1 Candidatus Endoriftia persephone str. Hot96_1+Hot96_2
TGATCCTAGCCCAGAAGGGGACCAGCGCCGATTTGAGGGAGTTGGGGAGGAGGATCGCCTGAGAGTAACCACGATTGCGCAGCGAATGGCCGAGCCGCCAACGCTCAGCCAGACCGAGGCGGCCATGGCCGAGCGGCATCTCGATCGCCGCATCCACCTCTGGCATACGCGCCAGCAGTGGCTTGCTCCAACCGGGGGCGAGAACCTCGACAGATGCTTCGGGGTCGCGCCGTTTCAGCGCCTTGAACAGGCTCTGAGCCATCACCATATCACCGGCCCAGGAGGGGCCGACCACCAGAATGGGGGAAGCGGAGCCCAAACCGATGGCGCTGATCAGTCGTCCAGCTGGTAGCTTGCGCCACAGTAGGGACAGACCGCGCTGCCCGTCTTCTCGATCGGCAGGTAGACCCGCGGATGCATAGCCGGCCAGCGGCGCGTCTTGGGGCGGGCAGCTCAGCGGCAACTCGCTACGCTTGACCTTGATCACTTCCTGCCCGACAGGGCGTGCGTTGGATTCAGACATGGGATCTTCCTCTGGAAAAGCAGCGGGTTAGACGTACGCCAGCCACTCGGGGCGGGTCTCGCGGCGGCCGTGGACCTGGTCGAAGTACATCTTCTGCAGCCGCTCGGTGATCGGGCCGCGACTACCGGAACCGATCTGGCGGTTGTCGACCTCGCGGATCGGTGTCACCTCAGCGGCTGTGCCGGTGAAGAAGGCCTCGCTCGGCGATGTAGATCTCGTCGCGGGTGATGCGACGTTCCACTACCGGCACGCCGATCTCGCCGGCCAGCTCGATCACCGTCTTGCGGGTGATGCCATCCAGTGCGGAGGTCAGATCGGGGGTGTGCAGAACGCCGTCGCGGACGATGAAGATGTTCTCGCCGGAGCCCTCCATGACAAAACCGTTGGCATCCAGCAGCAGCGCCTCGTCGTAGCCATCGTGCAGCGCCTCCTGCAGCGCCATCATCGAGTTCATGTAGTTGCCATTGGCCTTGGCCCGGGCACATGGTGGCGTTGACGTGGTGACGGGTAAAAGAACTGACGCGGATGCGGATGCCCTTGTTGATGCCGTCATCGCCCAGATAAGCGCCCCACTCCCAGGCGGCGACCATCACATGCACCTTGAGATTATCGGCGCGCAGCCCCATGCCCTCGGAGCCATAAAAACACATCGGACGGATATAGGCGGAATCCAGGTTATTTTCGCGCCACCGCCGCCCGCTGCGCCGCGTTAAGGGTGTCGCGATCGAAGGGCATCTGCATCCCCCAGGATATGGGCGGAGTTGAACAGCCGTTCGGTGTGCTCCTCAAGCCGGAAGATGGCGGTGCCCTGTTCAGCGTGGTAGGCCCGCACCCCTTCGAACACGCCCATGCCGTAGTGCAGGGTGTGGGTCAGTACGTGGGTCTTTGCCTCGCGCCAAGGCACCATCTCACCGTCAAGCCAGATGACCCCATCGCGATCCGCCATTGTTCCTATCATCAACTACGCGCTCGAATGCTTCTACTCTGCCATCAGGTCGGCCCACGCCTCCCTGACCATGGCGCGCTCTTCTGTCAGCTGATCATCGGCGATCAGCGCCTGCTTGATCCTGGAGCTGCTGTTGCTGGTGATAGACCTGCACGGAAAACCTTGTAGTGCGCCAGTCATCAACTCCGCGGTGTCGCCGGCCAGCAGACCAAGCCGCGACAACGTCTCCAGCAACCGGACATTGTCGGTCCACTCCAGCAGTTCGGGGTGTTGATGCGCCCACCTGAATGACCGCGTATTGAACCATAAATTCAATATCGACGATACCGCCCCGCCCCTGCTTCAGATCGAACTGGGCTGGCACTGCTTTTATCCAGGCTCTGGCGCATCTTCTCGCGCATTTCCAGCACCTCGGCGCGCAGCCGCTGCGCCTCCCGCGGCTGGCCGAGGATATGCCTGGCGAACCTGCCTCAAAGCGTGCCTTCGCCTTCGGGTCACCTGCCACCGGGCGGGCACGAATCAGCGCTTGGTTGCTCCCATGTCCAGGCCTTCTCCTGCTGATAACTCTCGAAGTGTCCTGCATCGAGCTGACCATCATCCCGGAATTGCCGTTGGGCCGCAGCCGCATATCCACCTCGTAGAGGATGCCGGAGGGGGTGCGGGTGGTGAAGAGGTGGATCATGCGCTGCGCCAGGCGCGCATAGAAAACCTCCCACCGGGATCGACTTTGCGCCGTCTGTCTCGGCAAACTGATCGTCAATGGCGTGCAGAAAGACCATATCGAGATCGGAACTGTAGCCCAACTCGATGCCGCCGAGCTTGCCGTAGCCGATCACCACGAAGCTGCTCTCGCCGACCGCCAGCCCCTTCGGTGCTCCGTAGCGTTGCACCATCGCAGCCCAGGCCTGCTCGACTACCCGCACGATGCTGGTCTCGGCGATCTCGGTCAGATAGTCGCTGACCACCATCAGCGGAACCTGTCCAGTGATATCCGCCGCCGCCACCCGCAGCATGTTGCTCTGGGTGAACTGGCGCAGCCGCTCCATCTGCTGCTCCAAATCGTCCTTCTCGATCCCGGCGAGCTGGACCTCCAGCTCCTGCTCCAATTCCCGGCGCTTGAGCGGCGAGTAGAGCCGACGCGGATCGAGCAGCTCATCCAGCAGGATCGGATGCCGCGACAACAGCCGGGTGATCCAGGGACTGACGCCACTCAGCCGCACCAGCTGCGACAGCCCCAGCGGGCTCTCCACCAACAGCGCCAGA
>AASF01001593.1 GCA_000168735.1 Candidatus Endoriftia persephone str. Hot96_1+Hot96_2
TTCGCCTTGATCACCTTTGGCGTCGCTGCGCTGGTTGGGGTGATCCTTGGCAGCCTGAGCTATGGCGCTGGTTAGCCGCAGCTTCCGTATTTGAATGGTTCCACGATTGGGGCGACTTTTTCAATCACGCGATTGGTGCGGTGCTGATGGGTTGTGGGCGGCGTGCTGGCGGTGGGTTGCACCATCGGCCAAGGTGTCACCGGGATATCGAGCCCTGGCGCTGGGCTCAATGCTGGCGCTGGCCTCGATCATCCTGGGCAGCGCGCTCACCATGAAGGTGCAGTATTACAAGCTGGTCTACGAAGAGGAGGCGAGCTTTTTTACCGCCCTGCTGACCGGGCTAGTGGATCTGAAACTGCTGCCAGAACAGCTGCGCAAGCTGGAGGCGGTCTGATTCAGTTGCGACCGCCCGCTGGTTGAAGCGCCCAGCGGCGGTCGTTTAGATTTGGAGTGGCAGGGATCAGCCCTTCAGCTTGGCCACTACCCGTTCCAGCTTCGCTTTTGCCTCTTCGGCCACGCTCTTGGCCGCATCGGATTCAGCAAGTCCCAAGACCGCCACTGGGTCCATGAAGCTGACCACCACCTGGCCGGTTTCGCTCTCGCGCATGATGAAGTTGCAGGGCAGCAGGGTGCCCGGCATTGGGTTCTTCTGAGATGATCCGGTCGGCCAGTTTAGGATTGCAGGCACCAAAGATACGATAGTTGGGGATCGCCTTGTCGATCTCTCTGCCTTGAGGATCGCCTGCACATCTACCTCGCTGACGATGCGCGAGATGCTCCTCCATCAGGGTTGCCTTGACCCGTTCCACTGCACTCATCGAAGGGCAGATCAAGTTTTCTGTGTGAAATTCGTACATAAAGCCTCCGTTGTTTGGGTGCGCAGAAGATAGCTTTCATGATGGCTGTAGACAACGAGGATTTATCAATGGAGATATGCCAACGCCCTTGTAGAAAAAGGGGGAACTCCGGGGGGGGGGAAGCTGCTCAGTAGTCGCTGGCGAACTGCTCCCGACATCTGCAGCAGCAGGCTGCGGTAGGTGCTGATCAAGGCG
>AASF01001592.1 GCA_000168735.1 Candidatus Endoriftia persephone str. Hot96_1+Hot96_2
CAGGTTGCCCCGACGAGCTGTGCGGCGAGCGTGACCTCGGCTTTATGCTCCACGACATCGATTTTGCCGGCAATATGACCCCACGTTTCTTCCGCGCCCGTATGGTCGATGGGGTGATCGACGTGGGCGAGTGTCTGAAAGAGACTGGAGGGGCGCTAGCATGATCCTGCAATCGCTCAACCAGCTCTACGATCGCCTGGCTGCAGACCCTGCCTATGCGATTGCTCCGGCCGGATACAGTCTGCAAAAGATTGCCTTTGCGGTGGTCTTGCACCCCGATGGCCGGCTGCACGACATCCAGGATCTGCGCGACCACAGCGGCAAGAAGCCGCTGCCGGTGCAGATGCTGGTGCCGGGGCAGGCGAAGCCTTCCGGCTCTGGTCTCAACCCCTGTTTCCTTTGGGATAACAGCGCCTATCTGTTGGGCTATGTCTTACCCCAGCAAAGCAAAGAGTCAGATGAGAAATACCAGAAGCGGATTGATCGCACCCAGCGAGCGTTTGAGGCGTTCCGCGAGCGCCATCTGGCAGTCGAAGCGGAGATTGACACCCCGGCCTTCTCTGCTGTGTGCCGTTTCCTTGTGCAGTGGCAAGCGGGGCTGGCCGAAGAGCATCCGCTCCTGCAAGAGATTACCGCGGGCTTCGCTCTCTTTCAGCTAGTCGGGGAGGCTGGTTATGTCCACGAGCAAGCGGCGATCCAAGTTTGGCGGGAGCGGCAACAGACGGCCAGCGATGAGTCAGAGTCCAATTCGATTTGCCTGATCACCGGACAGCGCGCCCCAGCGGCACTGGTTCATGATCCGGCAATCAAGGGGGTGAACGGCGCCCAGTCATCCGGGGCCAAACTGGTCTCGTTCAACTGCGATGCCTTCACCTCCTACGGCAAGGAGCAGAGCCAGAACGCCCCAGTCTCCGAGGGCGCAGCCTTTCGTTATGGTACGGCACTGAATGGCTTGCTCAGTGGCCCGCGTAGCGACCGACACCGCTTCTCACTGGGTGATGCCACCATTGCATTTTGGACTGGCGAACCAACCATCGTCGAAGGCTGGCTGAGTGCGATGTTTGCGGGCGACCTGAAAGCTGATGAGGCGCAGGATGCCGCCACCCTCCAGCAGATCGAGGTGCTGCTTAAGGCATTGCGCAGCGGCGGTGGTGAACTACGGGCGCTGGGCGACGATCCGGCAACGCCGATTTACCTGTTGGGGCTGGCCCCCAATGCGGCGCGTCTGTCGGTGCGCTTCTGGCATACCGACACCCTAGGCCATTTGTTTGACCGGCTCAAGGGCGCAGCTACGAGGCGCTACGCATCGTCCCGCAGTTCGAGGCTGGCAGCAAAAGGCCAGACCCCGAGTTCCCACCGGGCCTGGCGGCTGCTGCGGCGAGACCGGCCGGCGAGAGCAAAGATATCCCACCCCTGGCTGGGCCGGCGCCCTGGATGCGCGCCATCCTCGATGGCACACCCTATCCCGACAGCCTGGCCGGGGCGGTGATCCGCCGTATCCGCGCCGATCGCACCATAAATTTCTATCGCGCCGCTGTTCTCAAGGGCGTGGCTGACCCGTCTCAATCGCACCCAAGGGAGGAATCCCCGTGAGTCTGGATACCGAAAGAACCGACCCGGGCTACCGGCTGGGCAGGCTGTTTGCCGTGCTGGAAAAGACCCAGGAAGATGCGCTGCCTGGTATCAATGCCACCATCCGTGAGCGCTTCTACAGCGCCGCCTCGGCCACCCCATCGATGGTCTTTCCGCGCCTGCTGCGCACCTACCAGCACCATTTGGCCAAGCTGGTGCCGGGGGCCAAGGTCAACCGTGAAAAGCTGGTGCAGGAGATCGTCGACGGTCTCGACACCATGCCCCCTCACCTGAACCTGGAGGCTCAGGCGCTATTTGCCATCGGCTACTACCACCAACGCAAGGCGCTGTTTGGTGGCAACAAGGCCCAGGACACGACAACTGACGACAAGGAGTAATCACCATGCAGAACCGCTACGACTTCATCTACCTGTTTGATGTGAAAGACGGCAATCCCAACGGCGACCCGGATGCGGGCAACCTGCCGCGGGTCGATGCCGAGACTGGCCACGGGTTGGTCACCGATGTCTGCCTCAAGCGCAAGGTGCGCAACTTCGTCGGGCTGGCCAATGGTGAACAGCCGCCCTATGAGATCTACGTCAAGGAGAAGGCAGTTCTGAATAGTCAGCATGGCCGCGCATATGACGAAAGTAAAAAAGTAAAGAAGATCATTGCTGACTGGGAAGCATATAAAGCTTATGAAGCGGTAATGAAAAAATGGCGGAAAAGTAATAAAGAAAGAGAGTGAACCAGAAGCCGTTGAAAAGCCTAAGCTGTCAATCGAAGATGCTGCGAGACAGTGGGTCTGCGACAACTTTTTTGATGTAAGGTCTTTCGGGGCAGTCATGTCGACAAGTGACAAGTCAGATGATGGTGGTCAGATTTCAAGAAAAGCTGGGCAAGGTACGTGGTCCAGTGCAAATGACCTTTGGCCGTTCGGTTGAGCCAATTATTACATTTGGAACACACCCTCACAGTTTGTGCTGCGCGAAAAGCCGACAAGCCCATACGAAGAGCAGATTGGAATCCAGGGGGCCGCAAATTCACCAAATCCCCTAACGGACTTTACCGGGCAGCCCATGTGTTTCGATCAGCTGCCCCGCTGTGCCCGCGTCCAGACCGGGCTTCACCGATGATGATCTGGAACTGCTCTGGAAATCTCTTGAACAGATGTTCGAGCACGACCGCTCCGCCGCCCGGGGCCAGATGAGCGCCCGTGGCCTGCTGGTTTTTAAAACACGACAACCGTCTCGGTGACGCCCCGGCCCACGCCCTGTTCGAACGGGTCAGCATCGAACGTGTCGATGCCAGTGAGCCGGCCCGTGCCTTTGACGACTACCGGGTGTTGTTCGATGGCCAACCCATTGGTGGTCTGGTCGAACCAGGCGGAGAGAAGGATCTGGGCAATGGCGTCACCCTGCTGCGGCGACTGTAACGAGTGGGTGGTTTT
>AASF01001591.1 GCA_000168735.1 Candidatus Endoriftia persephone str. Hot96_1+Hot96_2
TGGCATAGCCGAACATGATGCCCTGGTCGCCGGCGCCCTGGTCCTCGGGGCGGGAGCGGTCGACACCCTGGTTGATGTCGGGGGACTGTACGCCGATGGCGGTCATCACTGCGCAGGTCTCCCAGTCGAACCCCATCTCGGAGCTATTGTAGCCGATCTCCTTGATAGTCTGGCGCATGATCGCTTCGTAATCGGGCTTGGCGGTAGTGGTGATCTCGCCAGCGATCATCACCATGCCGGTCTTGAACAGGGTCTCACAGGCGACTCGGGCGTGGGGGTCTTCTGCCAGGATGGCGTCGAGGATGGCATCCGATACCTGATCGGACATTTTGTCGGGGTGCCCCTCTGAGACAGATTCGGAGGTGAAGATATATTCACTGGCCATGGTATTTATTTCCGTGCTTGGTCCTTCGGGGGAAGGTGAAAGAAATGCTGGACCCGCGCCTAGGTAGTGTGGCTATCCCTGGTCAAAGGCGGCGATTTTACACCTGGTTTTGCTTTTTGCATAATGCCGGCCGGAATTTCAATCAACTACTCACAGGGTTGCAAGAGCATGGTATCACTGCAAACGCCGGTATGTGATTTTGGTCACGGGGCGCCCGAATTCAGTTTGCCTGGTGTCGATGGCAGAGTATGGTCGCTCGGCGAATGCCGGGGTGAGAAGGGCCTTCTGGTCATGTTCATCTGCAATCACTGCCCCTATGTGAAGGCGATCCGCGACCGCATCGTGCGCGACGCCAGGGAGCTGAAGGGTCTGGGCGTGAATTCGGTGGCGATTATGTCGAACGATCCCAGCGAATATCCGGAGGACTCTTTTGAGAATATGCAGCGTGTCGCGGAGGAGTTCGACTTCCCTTTCCCCTATCTGCTAGACCAGACTCAGGCGGTGGCCAAGGCCTATGGTGCGGTCTGCACCCCGGATTTCTTTGGCTACAACGCCAGCCTTGAGTTGCAGTATCGTGGGCGTCTTGATGAAAGCCGCAAGCAGGCGGCGGCAGCCGATGTGCGGCGCGACTTGTTTGAGGCGATGAAGCAGGTGGCGGAGACTGCCCAGGGCCCACAGCAGCAGATTCCGAGCATGGGGTGCTCGATCAAGTGGCTTGACGAGTGATTTCCGGGACAGGGCGGTTTGTTGACTGGAGGTCGACATAAAAAACCAATAATGAGTATTGGAGTTTTCATCAGCATTCTTTATCGCACCTATAAGGGCTTCTTCTTTGCCCAGACATTTTTGTTGGGGCAGAATAGCTCACCTTTTGTCCGCGGCTGGCATCTGCAGGCTCGATTTTGAGAGCCAGACAGCGGCGAGATGGATACCCCCCGTTTCAGGATGGCGGAGATGCCGCCGTTTTCGGGCTGCAGGCCGGGGCATTACCCTCTGGCAGAGTCCCGAGCAAACCGATAGATAAGATTTGTACATCTAAATCAGGAGTGATCAATGTCCTCACGCAGAGAACTCGCCAATGCCATCCGCGCTTTGAGCATGGATGCCGTGCAGAAAGCCAACTCCGGCCATCCCGGTGCGCCCATGGGTATGGCGGACATCGCCGAAGTCCTATGGAACGGCCACATGAAGCACAATCCGGCCAACCCGGACTGGGCCGACCGCGACCGTTTCATCCTTTCCAACGGTCACGGCTCGATGCTGATCTACTCCCTGCTGCATCTGACCGGCTACGACCTCAGCATGGATGACCTAAAGAACTTCCGTCAGTTGCACGCCAAAACTCCGGGGCATCCCGAGTACGGTTACGCTCCCGGCGTTGAGACTACCACCGGCCCCTTGGGTCAGGGCATTACCAACGGCGTGGGCATGGCGCTGGCCGAGAAGACCCCTGGCGGCCCAGTTCAATCCGTCGCGGCCACGAGATCGTCGATCATCACACCTACGTCTTCATGGGCGACGGCTGCATGATGGAAGGTATCTCTCACGAAGCCTGCTCCCTGGCCGGTACTCTGGGTCTGGGCAAGCTGATCGCCTTTTGGGACGACAACGGCATCACCATCGACGGTCACGTCGAGGGCTGGTTCACTGACGATACCCCCAAGCGTTTCGAGGCTTACGGCTGGCACGTCATCCCTGGTGTCGATGGTCACGATGCAGACGCCCTGAACGCGGCGATCGAAGCGGCCAAGGCGGTTACCGATAAGCCGACCCTGATCTGCTGCAAGACCACCATCGGTTTCGGCTCTCCGAACCTGGCCGGTACCCACGACTGCCACGGTGCGCCGCTGGGTGATGATGAGATCAAGCTGACCCGCGAGCAGCTGGACTGGAATTACGGTCCATTCGAGATCCCGGAAGATATCTATGCCGGTTGGGACGCGAAGGATGCTTGGTGCAGCCGCCGAGTCTGCCTGGAACGAGAAGTTCGCCGCTTACGAGGCCGCACATCCCGAGCTGGCCGCCGAGTTCAAACGCCGCATGGCCGGCGAACTGCCTGCCAACTGGGAAGAGGAATCCAACAACTCTCATCGCTTCCGTCAATGCAGCGGCTGAGTCCCCTGCGACCCGCAAGGCCTCCCAGAACACCCTCAACGGTTACGGTCCGCTACTGCCTGAGTTTCTGGGCGGCTCTGCCGACCTGACCCCCTCCAACCTGACCTCCTGGTCCGGTTCCCAAGGCAATCACTGAGGGTCACGCCGACGGCAACTACATCTCCTACGGTGTGCGCGAATTAAGG